>JAFVFM010000104.1 GCA_017475415.1 Solobacterium sp. | reverse complement strand
ACATATATCCTCCAACAAGCAGGTGATGGTTATACAATGTTTGGAGATCCGGAGGTTGTGGATATCTATGACGAACCAGATTCTGAATTTACAGAAAGATATGTAGTAGAAAAACTTGGTGGTGAAATTCCTGCTGAATATGAAGGTATTCGTGGTCAAGGTAGAATTAAATTTGTAGATCAAGAAGATCCAATTCGTAGCTTTGTTACTAGACTCTATGATAAATGTTTAGAAAGAGAACCTGATGCTGAAGGTTTAACAGATTGGACAAATAAACTTGCTAATAAAGAAATTACAGCAGCTGATGCAGTAAGTGGCTTCTTCAATTCAACAGAAATGAAAAATCTTAACTTATCTGATGATGAATTTGTTGAACGTTGCTATCAAACAATGCTTAACCGTAAAGCAGATGCCAATGGTAAGAAATATTGGATGGATAAATTAGCTAAGGGTATGAGTAGAGATTATATCCTCAAGAATTTCGTACAAAGTAATGAATTTGGTAATATCTGTGCTGAATATGGCGTAGAAAAAGGCGCAATTGAAGCTCCTGAAGCGAGAGACCAAAACGAAGGCATTACAGAATTTGTAGCTAGATGTTATGACAAAGTATTAGGCAGAAAATATGATGTTGCAGGCTTGAATTATTGGTGTGAAAAGATTCTATCTCAAGCAGATAAGAAAGCAGCTGCAGGTGATGCTGCTTCTAAAGGATTCTTCACTTCAAATGAATATGTAGCGAAGAATGCAAGTGATGAAGACTTCATTAAGACATGTTATAGAACATTCTTAGATCGTGAAGCAGAAGCACAAGGCTTAGCATTCTGGAAGAAGGAAATCGCAAAGGGTAGAGAACATGTACTCAAAGGCTTTGCTTCTTCGAATGAATTTGCTAAAATCATGGCTCGCTACGGTATCCAATAGAAATATAAAGAAAACAAGTGTTTTTCACTAAAGTGTGATCTACACTTGTTTTTTTGTTTATTCTAAGCCACGACACTCTTCTAATAAGCTGATGATAGGTAAGTGTTGTGGGCATGCGTTTTCACATTGCCCACATGCAATACAATCACTAGCCTTACCCTTATCTTGTGTAACAATGGTATATTCACGTTTCGTACGGAATTCAGGGCTACCTTTTTTACGATTTTCTACATTGAATATTTCGGGAATTGGAATATTCATAGGGCAGCCCTTTGTGCAATAATGGCAAGCTGTGCAAGCGATTGCTTTATCTGCATCTATTGCAGCTTGTGCTTTTTTTATTGTTTCATATTCTTCATCTGTTAATGGCTTAAAATCCTTCATGAAAGATAAATTATCTTCCATTTGTGCTAAAGAACTCATACCACTTAATACAGCGAGTAAATTATCTAAACTAGCTACATAACGTAAGGCCCAAGATGCATAACTTGCGTTAGGGTTAGCTTCTTGCAAGATTTCTTTTACTGTTTCAATTGGCTCTGCCAATATACCACCTTTGACTGGTTCCATAACAACCACTGGCTTATTGTATTTTTTACATAATTCATAATTGATTCTACTTGCAACACCAGGATTCTCCCAGTCTGCATAATTAATTTGTAGTTGAACAAATTCGGCATCAGGGTGCTTTTGAAGAAGCTCTTCTAATAATTCTGGATCGCTATGGAAGGAAAAACCGTAATGTTTAATTAATCCTTTTTCCTTTAATTCTTTTACATATTCCCATATGCCATATTCTTCATATTTTTGGTAATTACCTCTTTGTATTGCGTGAATTAAATAATAATCGAAATACTCAGCACCAGTTCTTTCTAAACTAATTTCGATTTCTTTTTTCGCTTCCTCCATGGTTGTAGAAGAATTAGGCATAATCATGCATTTACTAGCTAAAGTGTAAGCATCACGTGGATAGCGATCCACTAAAGCTTTTTTAATTGCTTCTTCACTT
>JAFVFM010000103.1 GCA_017475415.1 Solobacterium sp. | reverse complement strand
TATTTTCTTGTTGAAGCTTACGAGCACGCTCTATTTTTTCTTGTAATAACATCTTTATTCTTCTTCTTGTACAGACTCATGCTTTTCAATATCTAGGCCTTCCATAAGTGGATGATGACATGCCACAAAGTGATCTGGTTCTAGCTCACGCCATTCTGGCGTAATATGTTTACAAATATCTGTACAATAACGACAACGCGTATGGAATTTACAACCACTAGGTGGATTTACAGGAGAAGGAATATCTCCTTCTAAAATCTGTAACTCACGACTTTGGTCAGGGTCTGTTGTAGGAATTGCTGCAATTAATGCCTGTGTATATGGATGCATAGGCTTTTTGAATATCTTTTCCGATTCGGATAATTCAACTAGATTACCTAAATACATTACTCCAATACGATCAGAAATATATTTAACAACAGATAAATCATGCGTAATAAAGAGATACGTTAATTCTTGTTTCTCTTTTAAATCTTGTAATAAGTTAATAATTTGTGATTGCACAGATACGTCTAAGGCAGATACTGCTTCATCACATACAACAAACTTAGGTGAAACTGCTAAGGCACGACCAATCGCAACACGTTGACGTTGACCACCAGAGAATTGGTGTGGGAAACGATGTAAGAAATATGGTTGTAAGCCACAGTCATCCATAACTTTCAAAATATATTCTTGCATACGTTCATTATTTTCACGATAAATATTATGTGCTCTAAGACCTTCACCAATAATTTGTCCAATTGTCATTCTCGGATTTAATGATGAATATGGGTCTTGGAAAATAATTTGTAAGTCTTGCCGTAATAAACGGATTTCATTATATTCCAAGCGTGCTAGATCTATACCTGAATCGCGTAATGCATCATATTTATCATATTCTGGTACATCTTTATATTTCTCGCGCAAATCATAGATTTGTTGCTGAGAAGCAGCTAAGGCATCACTATTCGCTTTGATTTTTTCATCTAATGTTGCTAATTTTTGATTATAAGAATCAACCTTCTTACCTGCAAATTCTGCATCATCCTTACGTACTTGTATTTCTTGACGCTCTGTACGCAAAGCTACACGCTTATTGGATAAAGCCCAATGTTCTTCATATACCTTTTGGATTTCAGACATATCATCAACTGCCATTAAACCACCAAAGATATTCGCTACATCTAATAATGCATCATTAGCAGCCTTCTTAGCAGCTTCTAATTCATCATGCTTCGCATACTTTTCCGTTTCAGACATCTTATCATAAGCTTCTTGTAGCTTATCTCTTTTTTCTTCTAACTCCTTAATTCTTGGTTTTAATTTAGTAACATTTTTAATTGTATCCAATAAATATTTAGGAGATAAATCATCTAATGTCTTTCCATAATACATGGTACGTCCATCGGTTTGTTTATAAAGTTGTAATAAAGTTCTACCAAAAGTAGATTTACCACAACCGGATTCACCTACTAAACCGAAAACTTCACCTTCATAAATATTTAAAGAAATACCATCATTCGCCTTAACATACATGCCCTTTTTCTTTAAAGGAAAGTATTGTTTTAAGTTCGTGATTTTTAATAATACCTTTTTATTTTCCGACATGACGTTCCCTCCTATTTGGATAGAAACAACGAATTTGTTGTGTTTCATTTACTTGAACAAGTTCTGGTTCTTCCTTCATACAACGCTCTGTTGCATATTTACAACGTGGCGCAAACTTGCATCCTTCCGGTAAATCTAATGGATGAGGAACGGCACCAGGAATCGATTCTAATCGTTTACCTTGTTCTGTATCTAAACGAGGAATAGATTCAAATAGCCCTTCTGTATAAGGATGCATATAATCAGGATTTGAGAAGATTGTCTTTCTAGGAGACATTTCTACAACCTGACCACAATACATTACTGCTACATCATCGGCCATTTGATTAATTACACCTAAGTCGTGAGTGATAAAGAGGATGGATGTACCCTTTCTCTTTTTCAAATCATTCATTAAGTGAAGAATTTGTGCTTGAATGGTAACATC
>JAFVFM010000102.1 GCA_017475415.1 Solobacterium sp. | reverse complement strand
AGAATATTTACATTATGAAAATAACTAGTTATCTAGTTATTTTTTTGAAGGAGTCTTTATGCGTTTAGATAAATATTTAAGTGAAACTGGCTATGGTACAAGAAATGAAGTGAAGAAATTAATTAAACAAAAGGTTGTTTATGTTAATGGAAGCTTATGCTTGAAAGCTGATCAAAAAGTAAATGAAGAAACAGATAGTATAGTAGTAGAAGGCATGGAGGTGGTATATAAACGGTATGCCTATTATATGTTAAATAAACCAAGTGGTTATATTAGTGCAACAGAAGCCAATGTGCCAACGGTATTGGATTTAATCTATGAAGTAGATAAGCATTTATTTCCTTGTGGGAGATTAGACAAAGATACGGAAGGTTTATTATTGATTACAAACGATGGTGATTTATCTCATCGATTACTTAGCCCTAAAAACGGAATTGAAAAAGAATATTATGTAGAATGTAGAGATGAGATTAGCGATAAGCAAGTAGAGTTAATCGAAAAAGGCATTGTGCTTGAAACAGAAAGCTATAAGCCTGCTCATATACAAAAAAGAGAAGGAAAGCATTGTCATATTCTATTAACAGAAGGTAAATATCATGAAATCAAACGTATGTTTCTTGCGGTGAATAATGAAGTTACCTATTTAAAAAGAGTGCGCATGCACACTCTAAAATTAGATGAATCTTTAGCTAGTGGAGAATACAGAGAATTAAGTGAAGCAGAATTAGAAGCTCTTAAAGCAATTTAATATCTGCTTCTTTTACTTCCTTCCATATATTTGTTTGGGCATATTCTTCTAAAAAATGAATGACTTGCTGAGTTAGGGAATTTGGGGTAGAAGAGCCACTAGAGATAGCGATGCGTTTTGCATTTTTAACCATTTCTTCTTTTAAAGAAAGAACAGAATCAATGAGATAAACATGTTCTATATTATTTTGTCTTCCTAAATTAGCTAATTGATTTGTATTGTTAGAATGGATATCACCAACGATGATTAATGTATCTATATTTTCTAATTCTAATATCGCTTCTTGGCGGATACGTGTTGCATTACATATTTCTTCTGCTACCTTAGCATCTGGAAAACGCTTTAAACATAAGTTAATGAGTTCTTTTGTATCACGTATACTTAATGTAGTTTGGGTAGTAATCAATACATTATGCAAATCCTTTAATTGTTCTATATCTTTTTTACAGGAGACAAAAGAAATATGATGAAAGGAAGAAATAATGCCTTCTGATTCAGGATGATTTTTTTTGCCAATATAAATAACATCACCTATATTTTGATGATTTTTTACTAAATCATATGTTTGTTTTACATCAGGACAAGTGGCATCAATGACCATTAATCCTAATTCATCAGCCTTTTGCTTTACTTTATCGCTTACCCCATGTGCAGTAAAGATAACTATATCTGTATCGATTTCTTCTAATAATTGTAAACGCGATTTTGTTTTGTCTTCTATATAATGAATATTGAGTCTTTCACATGCGTCTACGACATATTGGTTATGCACAAGCATCCCTAATACTGTGATACGTTTTTGAGGATAGTCTAAAGCAGTTTGTTTAGCAATTTGAATAGCCCGAACAACACCTAAACAATATCCTTTAGCTTTTACTGGTAAGATTTCCATATAGTTTATTATAGACTATCAATGGTCTTTGTGCTTAAAGAATGGTAGAATAGGAACGGAAAAAAAGGAGGCAATATGTTTCAAGTTAGATATGATCAGCCTTTACATATACACTTTATTGGTATAGGTGGTATATCCATGAGTGGCTTAGCCGAAATACTTTTAGATCGTGGTTTTACAGTAAGTGGCTCAGATATGCACGAAAGTGATTTGGTTGCACATTTAAGAAGTAAGGGAGCTACTATTTTTGTGCCACAAAGTAGAGATAATGTGATAGATGGAATTGAGGTAGTTTGTTATACTGCTGCAATCCATGAAGATAACCCTGAATATATAGCTTGCAAAGAAAAGGGTCTTCCTATGCTTTCGCGCGCTGAACTATTAGGGGAATTAATGGGTAATTATCAAGAAGCGATTAATATTGCTGGAACACATGGAAAAACTACAACTACATCCATGATATCGGAAATCTTATTGCATGCAGAGAAGGATCCTACGATTTCTTTAGGTGGTGTATTAGATGATATTGGTGGAAATGTTCGTGTTGGTAAACAAGATTATTTTGTGGTAGAAGCGTGTGAATATACCAATTCGTTTTTATCTTTCTGTCCAACTGTGAGCGTGATTTTAAATGTGGAAGAAGACCATTTAGATTTCTTTAAAGATATTGAGGATATTCGACATTCATTCCGTTTGTTCTGTGAAAGAACAAAAGAAAATGGTTGTATTATAATGAATCAAGAAATAAATCAATATGAAGAATTAGTTGGTTCTTCTAAAGCAAAAGTAATTACTTTTGGCTTTGAGGAAAGTGCTGATTATTATGCAGAAGATATCCATTATGATGAACAAGCTAATGCTACATTTACAGTTTATGAAAAGGGAAATGCTTTAGGGAAAGTAAAACTAAATGTTCCTGGTAAACATAATGTAAGTAATGCTTTAGCTTCTATTGCAGTAGGTCGTTATTTTGCATTAGATTTCGCAATCATACAAAAAGGATTAGCTATGTTTGGTGGAACACATAGACGTTTTGAATATAAAGGAAAATATCATGGGTTTACCATCATTGATGATTATGCTCATCATCCTCAAGAGATAGAAGCTAGT
>JAFVFM010000101.1 GCA_017475415.1 Solobacterium sp. | reverse complement strand
TTTTTTTTTTAACTGTAACCAATCTTATTAAACCCAACAAAAGGGAGCAGAGAACCAACAGCACCACCAACACAAGCAAAGACAAATGGTTTCATATAACGTAAGTTAACCCCAAAGATTGCAGGTTCCGTAATACCTAAAGATGCTGACATACTAGATGGAACTGCTACTGCTTTAGTCTTATTATTTATCGCTTTTAAACCTACTGCTAGACATGCACCAAATTGTGCAAAGTTAGCTGCAGATGCAATTGGCATCCAAGTATTTAAGGCACCATTACCAGCTGAAAGCATACCAGCTTCAATCGTGTTATACATATGATGTAAGCCCATAACAACCGTTACTGGATAAATAGCCCCCATAGCACCAGCTCCTAAAGGATTTGCTACTAATGCTTTAGCACCATCTAATACCATTGTTTCTAAACCTGAGAAAATTGGACCAATGATCATAAAAGTTAATAAAGCAGTAACAATAACGGTAGTTAAAGGTGTAACAAATAAGTCAATCATTTCAGGTACATGTTTATGTAACCAATTCTCAATTTTACACATTAACCAAACCGCAATGATTACTGGAATAACATGTCCTTGATAACCTAATTGGTTAATTTGACCTAAAGTATAATTACCAAATTTGATACCTTCACCAAACAAATGCCAAATACCATAACCATTAGCTGCATTCCAACCATTAACTAAAGCTGGATGAACCATCATTAAACCAATAACCGCTCCTAAGAAAGTATTTCCACTAAATACTTTAGCTGCACTGATTGCTACAAGTACTGGTAAAAAAGCAAATGCTGTATTAGCTGCCATATCTAAGAATGCAAACCAATCACTTGATGCAAAAGCTGGAATAGCTTTTGCTAAAGCTTCTACTAATCCCATCATTAAACCTGAAGCTACAATCGCAGGAAGAATTGGAACAAAGACATCACCTAAGGTCTTAATCATTCTTTTCCACCAAGGCATATTAGCTGCTGCTAAAGCTTTAACATCATCTTTAGATCCAGCACTAACACCACTTACCTTGATAAATTCGTCATACACCTTATTAACCGTGCCAGTACCAATAATTAGTTGTAATTGACCTGCATTGGAGAATACCCCTTGAACACCATCGGTGTTTTCTAATGCTTTAACGTCTACCTTACTGTTATCAACAATAGCTAAACGTAAGCGAGTTGCACAGTGTGCTGCAGAAGCAATATTTGCTTTTCCTCCTAAATGAGAAAAAATCTCTTCTGCACATTTACGATAATCTAACGCCATACTTTTCTCCTCTCTCTATTGGCTAAAATCATTTATCTTCCGAAGGATAAATCACAAAATCATCTGTGACACTTCGTAAAGCATCATACATTTGGATATTCCCTTTATTCATTAAAATCGAATATCCATTTTCATCTTCATTTGGGAAAATACGTGCTGTTGCGACATATTCCCCTTTATTAATAAAGATCTCAATAATACTTGTATCTAATAGAATTAGTAAATCTTTTAAATCATTTTCTAAAGTAATCGTACGAGTTAATCCAAAATCAATATTTAATTGATTTGTCATTTGACCTCTATCCATTACTAACTTCTTATTATTAGCATCATAATTTACTTTAAAATTACATAAATCAACTTCAAAATCACCTTCTAATTCCTTTATTTCAAGAATACTAGGTCCTTTTAATGCACCATTAATCGAAGTATCACTATTGATATAACAATTACCTTTTAATGCTTCATAATTATCAATTGGCATTTGAATTAACTTGCCATCTTTAATGGTTAATTCACGAGTAAATACTTGTAAGCCTGAATATCCTAATTCTTCAATTGGTTCATATACAGAATCAGGTAATCCACACCAAGCACTTAAGTAAATATGATTTTGATCATTAGGATCACTAGTACATTGAGCTGCATAGAAATCAAAACCACGATCTAATTCTTTTAATTCACTATCGGGAATAAAAGTCAAAGTCTCTAAATCTAAATCTCCAATAAAATAGGTATTATTATAAACATTATTAAAATATTCACCTTTAGCTTTTAATCCTTGTGGTGAAAATAACAAGATCCATTTATCATCAATCTTTTCAATATCAGGACATTCAACCATAAAACCAAAATCATCATATCCTTGTATTTTTAATTCACCATATACTTCCCAATCAGTTTCAATTTGTTTAGATCGTAAAAATAAAAACTTACCTTTACCTTCTAAATCTTGAACCCCAATCAAGATGTAATAGTAATCTCCTTCTTTAAATAGCTTAGGATCTCTTTGATGTTCACTATAGCCATTAATTGGGCCAATTAATTCTTTTTCTAATTTTGTAATCTTACCATCCTTATCCATCTTAGCCATCATTTGATAAGGATATCTAATCCAATTTTCATCTCTTTTATTGCCAGTATATGGTAAATATAAGGTGTCTTGTTCTACATATCCAGAACCACTAAATACTCCTTGATTATCTTTATCATTACTTGGCGCAATACCTAAACCAACATTATGCCAATTAAGTAAATCTTTAGATTCAACATGATACCAATGTTTTAAACCATGAACTCCACCATAAGGAAACCATTGATAGAACAAATGCCACTTTCCATTAAAAAAAGAAAAGCCATTCGTATCACCCATTAAACCAGTTACTGGTTGAAGATGAAAAAAAGTTCTCCATCTGTTATTTTTAATCGAATCATGTAATTTCTTCAAATCAACTAATCGTTCTTTACTTAAAGATATATATCTTTCTTTCCTAGTCCAACTCTTCATATTTACCTCTTGTCGTATCACGAATAATTAACGTAGTATCAACTATTTCGTGTTTGATTGTTTCATCTTTTTTAGGATGTCTTTTCTTTCTTTCTTGCATCTTTTCATTTAATAAATACATAGCTTTTTCAGCTATCGCAGTAATATCTTGATGAATGGTACTTAATGGAATAATTGCTTCTTTAGAAATTGGAGAATCATCAAAACCAATTAATAAATAATCATCTGGTAAAGTGTTATATTTTTGTACAATCAAATTTAAAAAGACATTCGCAATCGTATCATTAGATAAGAAGATTCCTTTTTTCTTACCCTTATACTTATCTTCAATCTCATTAAAGATTGGTTTAAATTTACTAACAATTTCTTCATATCGATCACCAAAATTAGCATTAAATTCTTTACTCTCTAATTTGGATTCTTTAACCACTTGGCGATAACCTTTAATTCTTCCATAAGCAGGAGATTCTTTTTTTAAACCTGAATTAATATGAATTAAAACTTCAGCTCCTTGATCTACTAAATGTTTGGTTGCTAATAGACCACCTTCATAGTTATTAGAATTAATACTGCTTGTATATTGATCTTCTCTTTCAATTGTTACTAAAGGAATATTCATAGAAGCCAATTCTTTACTAGATATAACATGGGAAATAACAATAACGCCTTCCACATGATATTTTAATAATTCTTCTAAATAATCCTTTTCCTTAATCGAATCATCTAAACTTTGAAAAACAATTGCTTTATAACCATATTTATCACTACATACTAATAACTTAGTAAGTAAATCCGCATAATAATGCATATATAAATCAGGTATTAATACCCCAATAATTTCACTTTTCCCGTTTGCTAAGACTCTAGCAATCTTATTCTCTTTATATCTTAATTTATTAATCGCTTTTAAAATCTTTTCTTTAGCATCATCAGTTAAAGAATCAGGATCATTAAAATAACGAGATATCGTAGCTTTAGAATAACCACTTTCATTTGCTATATCTTTAAAAGTCACTTTTTTCATACACCTACTATAGCACATATGTAACCGGTTTTGAAACCGGTTTTATAGAACCTATCAAAAAACATGGAGCATTCCATGTTTTGTAATATGTAGTTAAATCCTTAACTTCCAGTAAATTTATACCTCGAACTTAATTATGATAATCTCCCAGCTATTTCATTAGCTATTTTTTTCTACTCATCCTCTTCTATATCAAATACCTTTAATATCTTCTTTTGCTTTGCTGTTAATAAATATCTTTGATGATATTTATCATCTGCTAATTTGTTCTTAAGTATTTCATTTGCCTGCTTTATCTGCCTATAATCCATAGTTTTGTCCTCTGAATCCAAAGAAATTACATACCAAACCAAAGTTTTTGTAAATCAATCCAAAGAAAAAAAGCACCCTGCTTCATGCAGAATGCTCTCATCATTCATCAAATAATTCATATTAAAGAGCGAATGGAATATGATTAACTATAAGTACTAATTAGTTTATCAATCTTTTTTTCCCAACACCTAACTATTTACCGACTGCATCAGCTCTTGCATAAAGTGTATTTCTACCTGCTCCAATTCTTATCAAAGTGCCATCATCAACAAGTTTTTTTAGTGCAGCTTCAACAGAAGAACTACCCAAGCTTTTACAGCCAATAAGTACTTCCTGTTTTGAGAACTTCCTGATGCGTTTACTTACATAAGCTTTCACTATGTCATAGGATGTACTCTTTACTCCTGCACTTCTTTATTACCGAGAAAATGGAAAATTTCTAAAAAACTGTCACTTATTATGAAAATTACTTATCGTTCAAACCAGAACTATAGGTTTTCAGCTGCATCAGAAAATCTGTCCAGCAAATAAGAATCAAAATCTGGATATTCTTCTTTTGTTAAATCTTGACTCCAAGAAATAATTGCGCATGTATCAGAGTCTATGCAATAAACCCATTCACCACAGTTTTCAATAACAATTAAATTTTGTGGAAGCCCATATTGGCGATAATCCAATGTTTCTTCTACAAATACCAATTGATTATTCGCTCCAATACCAAGGACTTCTATTCCACCAATACCACCTTGTCCATATTCTTTTAAAAATTCAAGATATTGAGAAGGTAATTTTACAGATAAAGATTCTTCCGCTTATTTAATTTGTTCTTCTGTTATAGCCTTATAAGTAAAGCTTCTTTTAGTAGCATAATCTTTAATTAATGTTTTAATCTCTTTGTTCATTTTCTTTTTCCTTTCTTATATTCTTTTGCTCTCCATTTCCAGTATGCAGATCTGAAGTTGTTATACTGTTTCTCAAGTAATGGATCATTTCGGAAGCTATTTCCTTTTCCTATTAAACCATGTAAGGGTTTGTGATACTCTTTATGAGTTACCTCTCTTATTTCTACCATTGGTCCAGATTCTTTTTGGATTACATGATGAAGTATTATTGGTTTTCCATCAGCGCCTATTGGTGGGCTACCTTCTAGCATTCTTTCTAGATTCGTCATCCCAGAACGTGCATCATAATAATTGAAATCAATATCATTTCGTTGGTAAACTCTTCTGCTAACATCTCTTACTTGGCCATTTACTTTGACAGTACCTTCATAATGAACTGGGGTAAAATGTTTTGATTTAAAAGGCTGTGATCCTTGTGTTTTACCGAATCCGCCATGTTTTCCAGCTCCCATCAATCCACCTCCTTTTTGTGCTTTATAGAAAAGTCACTTTCAAATTGGTGAATTGC
>JAFVFM010000100.1 GCA_017475415.1 Solobacterium sp. | reverse complement strand
TAACAGCACTACCCAGATATTTAAGCTTTTCCATCACTTCCATTTCATCATAGCCCGTTTCTGGTGTAATCACCATTTCCGCTCCACAAGAGATAGCTGTATATAAAGCTAAATCTCCACAATGGTTACCCATTACTTCAACAATGGAACAGCGATGATGAGAACTAGAAGTATCTCTTAATTTATCGACATTTTCTACACAGGTATTTAAAGCTGTATCAAAACCAATTGTGTAATCCGTGCCAGAAATATCATTATCAATTGTACCTGGTAAGCCTACACAGTTTACACCTTTTTGCGTTAAAGCTAAAGCCCCTCTATATGAGCCATCGCCACCTATTACAACCAAGGCATCTACTTCTGCTTTCTTTAGATTCTCAATACACTTATCTTGTATCTCTTCTTCTTTAAATTCAGGAAGACGCGCAGAACCTAAAGTTGTACCACCACGAGAAAGAATATTGCTGACATCCCTCTTTTCCATATTGAAAAATGTACCATCCAATAATCCTTTATAACCATTGCGTATACCAACTACATCTACACCATTATTTAAGGCAATTCGTGTAACTGATCGAATTGCTGCATTCACACCTGGGGCATCGCCACCAGAAGTTAAAATACCTAGTTTTCTTACCATAGAAGTACTCCTTCCGCACAATATATTACCATTAAAAAAGACCTCTTTAAAGGGCCTTTCTACGGTCTTTTGTCGTAAGCGCTAACACACTAGTACCACTAGCGATTCTTTCTACTATACGCATTGCTTTCGCTTCAGCACTAATCCCTCGATTTGAAGAGGTTAAATGATTTTCTAATACCGCAAAATCAAAATTAGAAGTAATCCAAGTCGTCTTTTTTTGATCAAAACGATAATTTAATAAAGGCAATAAAATCGCATCACGATTATATTCCGAAACCATTTCCGCACCTATATCATCAATCACTAAAAAATCAGCTCTACGTATTCTTTGTATTTCCAATTCCACTTCTTCACTACCCGCAAAATAAGATACTCTCTTACAGAAAGAAGGATAATGAATAAAAGCTACTTTCTTCCCCTTACGTGCTTGGGCATTACAGGCACAAGCTGCTAAATATGTTTTACCAGAACCCATCGTGCCATAAAGATAAACAGACTTTTCTTCTTGGCTATATTCCATAGCCTTTTCTAAAACCAATAAATATTCTTCTACTTCATTTTCCATATCAATTTCTTTAAAGGAAACTGTTTCTAAATTCTCACTTAAATCACTCACTAAATAATTCTTTAAATGCTTACGTAATTCATATTCTTTCTTCGCAAAAGGACATTGCTTAAAATTGATATGGAATTCTTGATCATAAACCAAGTCAGGAAAAAAGCCTTTTTCACTTTGTTTGCAATCTTCTATCCTCTTACAACCTTTACATTTATTGATTTCTTTTAACCATGATTGAATTAACCAAGGCGATTCATGAATCCTATCCTTAGGTAAATGATTATTCTGCACAAAACGCTCAAGCATAGAATCCTTCTTGAGCTTTTCTATTAATTCTTTTGTATTGCGTTCATATTCAGCAAAAGATAAGCCTTCAATATGATTAAACGCGATTGGTTTATCCTTATTCATTGTTCTGTTTTTTCTTTATTCTTTCTATCGTTTCACTTTTCGCTTTATTTGTTTCTTGATAAATACCCTTTTTTTGATTACGCAAATATTCAGGCATACCAATATCTTTCTTATTGACTTTAACTTTTGTTTTCGATTCCTTTTGTGTTTCCGCTAAGGCTTCTTCTTTATTCCTTACACCATCCCTGGCCCATTCTGCAGCAACCTTATAGACAAATTGCGGATTCAAGCGATTATCATTAATCTTTAGGATATGCTCAATTAGGACATTGATTACAGGATTAGAAAAATGCATTTCCATCCCTAATTTTTCTAATATCTTACGATCCATAAAGGCAACTGAGGCCCCACCTTGTTTCGATTGTAAAAAGGAAACAGGAGATAAATCATAAGGATCTTTTACCTTAATATCATCTGGTTCACATTTACCAGCCAAAACAATGAGTTTATCTTTATCGAATTCCCCATCTTCTAAATTACAACATTTACTCACTAAGATACGCATTCTTTCTACACTCAGCCCATGTATAGTCGCTAATTTACCAATAAGATAGAGATTCTCTTGCGTTCTTAATTCAACAGGAAAGACTAAGGATGAAGTGGTAGAGATAAATTTTTCAAAATCGAAGCCTATTGTATCATCATTCACAAATAAATCATTTCTAGGCTTAACGGTCACAAAGTCTATATCATAATCCATACGTTCATCTGGCATATGTTTTATTTTTCTTGTAATATCACGATAATGATCTACATCAATATTGCCTGATAATATACCTGAAACAGATAATTCTGCTTGTTTTTGGCCAACAGCCTTTGTATAGTGATTCATATATACCTTCGATGACACAAAATCAATCGCTTGTAATGGTGGCTGTACCACATAAATATAGGTATTACGATTCTCGCCTTCTTTCATATAAACACGTAATAACATATATTCTTCTAATTTCGCACAAGCACGATCAAATACATCACTCTCTAAATTCGTTAAGGTAAGCAAGCGACTATGCGATTCAAGGGTATGTAAATTCTTTGCTTCCGCAATTAAAGTTAGGTAGACTAAAATGCCACTAGCGTAAACAAGTGGTTGATAAAAAGTCATTAAGACTTGTATTGCGCTTTGTTCAATGCCTTGTGTAAATTGCACACGATAAGCATCTTTTGCTTTAATATCCATTGCCTATCCTTTCTTTAATTCTTTCATTACCGCATCAAGCTTTTTTTCTAAATCGCTTATGCATGTATCATTATATAGTACAAAATCTGCTTTTAACATCTCTTTCCTCTGTTTACTTTGACTTTGGTAGCGTGCTCTAGCTTCTTCTTTCGTATAACCTCTATTTTCCATCATTCTTTCTATGGCAATCTCTTTTTTACAACTTACTACTAGAATATAATCAAAAAGATTTTCCAT
>JAFVFM010000099.1 GCA_017475415.1 Solobacterium sp. | reverse complement strand
TATCTTGTAAAACCATTTACCTTCGATCGCATTAAAGCTGCTATAGAAAAATATAATAAAAAGAATAAGGTGATGAGTAAGGGTGAATAAGTATCACAAGGATATATTGATAAGTTAATTTCTTTACAACCAAATGAAAAAGAAACAATAGATAGCTATGAAAAAGGGATAAATAATCGTACTTTAGAAGAAATCATTACGCATTTGCAGAATGCAAAGCCAAATTCCTTAACAAGTGAAGAATTATCACATATATCGGGCTTTTCTATGGTTACGGTAAGGCGGTATATGAATTATTTAATTGAAAAGGACTTTGCGGATAGTTTTATTGATTATCGCACTGGTGGAAGGCCTAGTGTGCATTATTTTGTAAAAGAAAAGTAAACGGCATATTTTTGATGGAAAAGAGTATTTTTGTTGTTAGATCACGAAGTGGGTGTATAATGATAAAAAGAAATTGGGGGACATATATATGAAAAAACCAAATAAAGGTATCATGTTATTTCAAGCTGCACTTACTATTGTTTGTGCTATTGCGGCATTTTTGACATTAGTAAGGGCATTTGGCAGTGAAGCGGATTTGCTGAATTATTTAAATGCAATTATTTATGTTTTAGTATTCGCTTACACGATTGTTTATGGCTTCTTTTATCATAAAAAAGAAGATAGATTCTTTAAGTTAGCTTTATATGGCCTAGCAGCTATCTTAGGTGTTGGCATTCTCTATTCTGGTAATTTGTTGAAGGGGTTAGGTTTACCAGATAATCTAACATTAATCCTGAATATCGCAAATCTAATCGCTTTTGCGAATGTGATTAAGGTATCTAATATTTTAGAGAATAAAAAAGAATGCTTAATCTATATGGGAATTGCAGTAGGGATTAAATTTATTGTTGAGTTATATCTAATCGTCTTATTTATCAACTTTGTAGGTCCATTAGAAATCATTACTTCTTTATCTGCACCAATTCTTGGAATGACATTATTATTAGCTTATTTACATCGTTTTGGTGAATAAAGAAAAATGATTAGGGAAGCGATGGTATAGTTGTATATCGCTTCTTTTTTTTTATTGCATAAAGATTCGCTTCAATCATTTAATCTGATTCTTATCTTTCACAAATAGTATAAGTATCTAGGCCTATATTATTACGGTAAAGAAAAGTAAACGCTTTCAGTTTCTTTACTTTCTAAAGTTTTATAATGTTCTAATTGTACATTTTTCACAAAAGAATTGTTACTATCCTTTTGTAAGAGCTTACAAAAGAAAGAGGATAGTTATGAAAACAGAAAAATCAACAAAGGGAATAATGGATATTCTTATTGCTGGAATACCATTACCAATCTATTTAGGATTATTAGCTGTAGTGGTTGGTTTAATGATTGTAGGTAAGCTACCAAAGGGAATAATTGGTGCTTTTGCGATCATGATGACTTTTGGCGGTATATTCAATGTAATAGGAAATCATACGCCAATTGTGAAAACTTATTTAGGTGGAGGGGCGATTGTTTGTATATTTGCCTCAGCTGCACTTGTTTATTTTGGTCTAATACCAGAGGCAGTTGTAGAAAATGTAAATAGCTTTATGAATACAACAGGCTTTTTAAATTTCTATATTGCTGCATTAATTACTGGTTCAATACTGGGCATGAGTAGGGAGTTATTACTTAAAGCTTCAGTTCGCTTCTTGCCAGTTGCCTTAATTGCGATGACGTTGGCTATTCTTTTGGTTGGTGTTGTAGGAATGCTTATGGGCTATGGTTTTGTTGAATCGATTATGTTTATTGCTGTACCGATGATGGGTGGTGGCATGGGAGCTGGTGTAGTTCCTTTATCTGGTATGTATGCAGAAGCACTTCCTTATACTGCTGAAGAAATGATTTCAAGAATGGTTCCTGCTTCAACCTTAGGTAATGTAATGGCTATTGTAGGAGCGGGCTTATTGAATCAATTAGGAAATAAAATACCTAGTCTTAGCGGTAAGGGACAATTGATGAAGAAGGTTTCTGATAAATTAGAAGATGGAAAGAAAGCGCCATTGGATTTAGAATTAATGGGTATGGGTTTATTGACTTCCGTTGCTTTCTTCTTATTAGGAACTATCGTGAATATATTTGTACCATCGATTCATGCCTATGCTTGGATGATTATATTAGTTGCAATAGGTAAGGCTACGGGTATTGTTCCTGAACGTTTTGAATATGCAGCTCAACAATGGAGTCAATTTGTGATGAAGAATTGGACATCAGCTTTATTAGTAGGAATTGGTATTTCCATGATTGATTTAAATGCTGTAATTCAATCGATTTCACCAATTTATATCTTACTGGTAATGATTGTTGTTGGAGGTGTTGCATTAGGGGCTGGAATAGGTGGCTATATTGTTGGCTTTTATCCAATTGAATCCGCAATTACAGCTGGCTTATGTACAACCAATATGGGCGGAACAGGTGATATTGCAGTATTATCAGCGAGTGAGAGAATGAATTTATTGCCATTTGCGCAAATTTCTACTCGTATTTGTGGAGCTTTAACATTAATTGCTGCAAGTATATTATTGAAGATTTTATTCTAAGAAAAGGGAGGTAAATATGGATTATAATCAAGCTGCATTAGAATTGCATGAACAAAAACAAGGAAAAATAGAAGTTGTTTCAAAAGTAGAAGTAAAATCAAAGGAAGACTTAAGTGTGGCCTATACACCTGGGGTTGCAGAGCCATGTCGTAAGATTGCCGCAAATAAGGAAGAAGTATATCGCTATACAGCGAAAGGTAATCTTGTAGCAGTAGTTACAGATGGTACAGCAGTTTTGGGTTTAGGAGATATAGGGCCTGAAGCTGGTCTACCTGTTATGGAAGGTAAGGCAGTACTCTTTAAAGAATTTGGTAATGTTGATGCCTTCCCAATTTGTTTAGATACAAAAGATGTAGATGAAATTGTTGAAACAGTTTGTCGTATAGCACCAGGCTTTGGAGGAATTAATTTAGAAGATATTTCAGCACCACGTTGTTTTGAAGTGGAAGCGAAATTAAAGGAAAGATTAGATATTCCTGTCTTCCATGATGATCAACATGGTACTGCGATTGTTTTGTTGGCTGCTTTAATTAATGCCTTAAAAGTAGTAAATAAAAAGGTAGAAGATATCAAAGTAGTGATTAGTGGAGCAGGTTCTGCAGGAACAGCGATTGGTAAATTGATTATGCAATATGGTGTTAAACATTTAACATATTGCGATCGTAATGGTATCTTAAATCGCAATACAGCGATGAATGATGCGCAACTCGCTTTATGTGAAGTAACTAACTTAGAAGGTAAAGAAGGAACAATAGCTGATGCATTAGTAGGAGCAGATGTATTTATTGGTGTATCTGCACCAAATATTGTTACTGAAGAAATGATTCGTAGTATGAATCAAGACGCTATTGTATTCCCTATGGCTAATCCTACACCAGAAATCATGCCAGATTTAGCATTAGCAGGTGGGGCAAGAGTTGTAGGTACAGGACGCTCAGATTTCCCTAATCAAATTAATAATGTACTCGTATTCCCTGGTTTATTCCGTGGGGCCTTAGATGTACGCGCAAAGGAAATTACAGAAGGAATGAAACTTGCAGCAGCTGAAGCATTAGCTTCTTTAGCAGAAAGTGATGGTATACATGAGCAATATATTATTCCTAGTGCTTTAGATGAAAGAGCTGCTAAAGCAGTAACAAATGCAGTTGCTGAACAAGCCCGCAAAGAAGGTGTAGCAAGAATATAAATAGAATAAAGGAAGGGATAGTGTCAAATAAATCTCTTCCTTTTTTGGATGCTTTGATCAATTTTATTCAATGTAAAGAATAGTGGCTTCTATCATTGGGACATTTTCCTAAAATAACTATTAGGACATTATCATAAAATAACGACACATTTTTGAATTTTTTCAATTTTTTTTCTTGCAAAATGAAATCGTCATAGTATAATAGAAAAGCACTGACCAGGTGGTTCCTTAGCCAAGTGGTAAGGCAAGGGACTGCAACTCCCTGAGCGCCGGTTCGACCCCGGCAGGAACCTGATAAATGGGGATGTGGCGGAATAGGCAGACGCAACGGACTTAAAATCCGTTGATGGCAACATCGTGGGGGTTCAAGTCCCCCCATCCCCACCATTTATTTATGAGGGAGTAACAAGCGCAGTAGCGTTTAATAAGTCGTCATCCCGGCAATAGCCCGGCTTATTAATTAGATTGTGAGACTCATGAACTTAGCTTCATGAGTTTTATTTTATTTTTGGAGGAGTAAAAAGATGTTAGTTCCAGTATTATTGTTTCTATTAGGATTTGTATTATTGATCAAAGGCGGAGATTGGTTTGTGGATGGTGCTACCGCTATAGCGCATCGCTTTCATTTACCGGAAATTCTTATTGGTGCAACGGTTGTTTCGATTGGTACAACACTACCAGAAGTTATGGTTAGTGCCCAAGCTGCTTTGCAAAATAATGGGGGTATTTCTTATGGTAATGCTATTGGTTCTATTATTTGTAATACAAGTTTGATTGCGGCTTTAACCATTGCAATACGTCCATCCGTTGTAAAAAAACAAAGTTTATATTTACCGACAGGTGCTTTCTTTTTATCTGCGATTGCCTATTCGTTCATTGCTTATACACAAGGTGAATTCAAAAGATGGCATGGTTTATTATTGTTAGTTACCTTTGTTATTTATATGGTTGTATCTGTTTTACAAATGAAAAAAGGAAATAATGAAGAGGTTGAGGAAGTAGACGAAAGTAAAGAAGAAACTCCTTTATGGAAAGAGGTTCTTTTACTTGTTATAGGTGCTGCAGTAATCGCTGTTGGGGCAAAGTTACTTGTTGATAATGGTACATTAATTGCCCAAGCCTTAGGTGTACCGGATTCAGTTATTGGCCTAACAATGGTAGCTTTAGGTACATCTTTACCAGAACTAGTTACAGCTGTTACAGCCTTAATGAAGGGTCATAGTGCATTATCTTTAGGAAATATTATTGGAGCGAATTTATTCAATATTATTCTTGTATCTGGTGCAGCTATTTCTATTTCACCATTCGCACTCCCATCAGAAAAAACCATCATGGGAATGAATTCTTCACTTGTTATAGATATTCCATTAATGCTTACAGTTATGGGTATCATGACAATTCCACCACTATTAAAGGGTAAATTATATAGATGGCAAGGCATCTTATTGTTGGTGATTTATTCTTGCTTTTTGGTATATCAATTCTTATTATAAAAATAAGGTGAAAGATGAAAATATTATTAACGAATGATGATGGAATTCAAGCAAAAGGCATACGTACTTTAGCGAAGGTTTTATCAAGTGAACATGAAATATATATTGTTGCACCAGAAGGAGAGCGTTCTGCCAATAGTCATGCAATTACATATTATCGTATCAATCATGAAGCGATCCGTGAAGAGGTAGATGGGGCAAAAGAAGCTTGGGCTATAGTAGGGGCAACACCTGCTGATTGCACATATTATGCCTTACATACTATTTTGAAGGATAGAGAACCAGATTTGGTGATTTCTGGAATTAATCATGGTGAAAACTTTTCTTCAGATTGTAAATATTCAGGTACAGTATCGGCTGCTATGGAAGGGTTAATCGCCGGATATCCATCTATTGCGACATCCTTATGTTCTTATACTTCACGCGAATTTGAAGTGGCAGCAGAAGTTATTAGAGATCTGATTCCTTATTATATGCAAGATGAATTACGGCATGAATATACTTTGAATGTGAATATTCCTTCTTGCGCAAAAGAAGAAATAAAGGGCTTTAAAGTTACCCATTTTGATTCTCAGCGTATTTATGAAAAGAATATTGATCTTATGCATAAAGAAGGGAATCGTTAT
>JAFVFM010000098.1 GCA_017475415.1 Solobacterium sp. | reverse complement strand
CCCTTACATAACACCTAATAAAGCAGTACTAAAAAAAGTCATATTCCGCAACAAGTGTGTATTTGAAAAAGCAGGTGGAAGGTTGCCTTGTAGCATTGTTTCTAATATGCCTTTCATTTCTGTTACTTCGGTTTGTATATCATATTGAAATAAAGCGATTAAAGTAAATAAACCAGCTAATTCTAGAATTCCTCCACAAATTGTAGCCGATAATAATAATTTGCGATTGGTCCATTTATGTTTTATTCCACTACCATAAATCATACCCAAAACACATTCCGCCATTAAAAATAACATCATTGGCAAACTAGAAGTTAAAAACAACACAAAAAACATACCAAATAGCACACTAATACTTTCTTTAA
The DNA here is from genome assembly GCA_017475415.1 of Solobacterium sp. Taxonomy (GTDB): domain Bacteria; phylum Bacillota_I; class Bacilli_A; order Erysipelotrichales; family Erysipelotrichaceae; genus Bulleidia. The sequence goes on along the minus strand of JAFVFM010000098.1, from coordinate 3,999 downwards.
ACCCCTAACGCGCACTATACATAAGTAATGGCAAAGGAAATAAAAAAAGTATGTTTGAAGCAAGTGTTCCTGCCATTTGCCTATCGATTAAACTTACTGCACCAATAATGGCTATCATCATTGCGCCTTCTGTTATTCGTCTTGTTTCATTCTTCATATATTTATGAATTATAGCATAATCACCAAACAAAACTTAATAATGACTGCCTTTTGGCACAACCATAGGCGTTGCATAAAGAGGGTCTTCTATAATACAACAATCTAAACCAAAAACCTCTTTCATTAATTCTTGATTTAAAATCTCTTTAGGTTTCCCATAACAAATAAGATTCTTATTTGCTAGAGCGAATAAGCAATCTGCATAGCGAGCAGATAGATTAATATCATGCAAAACCATCACTATCGTAATCTTTCTTTTCTCATTTAATTCTTTTAATAGATCCAATATTTCTATTTGATAACGAATATCTAAATAGGTAGTTGGTTCATCGAGAAAAAGAATATCTGTTTGTTGGGCAAGAGCCATCGCAATCCACACTCTTTGCCTTTGTCCACCAGATAGTTCTTCCACATTCTTATCTGCTAACTCGCTTATGCGCATCATTTCCATTGCTTCATCTACTATCGCAAAATCCTCTTTCGTCATCGAGCGAAATGGTTGTTGATAAGGAAATCTTCCTCTAGCAACCAAGTCAGATACTTTTATCCCTTCTGGAACAATAGGAGATTGAGGTAATAAGCCTATAAGCTGTGCCAATTCTTTCGCTCCATAGGTAGAATAATCTCTTCCATCTAATTTTCTTTCTCCCTTTATCGGATCAATTAAACGCGCAAATATTTTCAACAAGGTGCTTTTTCCACAACCATTAGGCCCAATAAAAACTGAGATTTTATGATCTGGAATTACCACACTCATATTATCGATTATCACTTTGTCGCCATAACCAGCACGCATATTTTTTATTTCTAATTGATGATCTTTACTCATAGACTCCTCCCTTCTATTCTTTATTCATTTTGAGCAATAAATAAATTAAATATGGCGCTCCTATAACTCCTGTAATCACACCAACAGGATAACGACTCACAAATAGGAATTGTCCTATTGCTTCAGAAATAAGAACAATGCAGGCCCCCATTAATCCAGCGTGCATTGAACCTATAGCCCCAGTTTTCAATAATCGCGTACTGATTGGTCCTGCCATAAAGGCCACAGAAGACAAAGGACCCGTTATCGCAACCGAGCTAGAAGCAAGTATTACAGTACAATATAATAGTTTCAGGCGTGAACGTCCTATTTTTATTCCTAATGTAATCGGTAATTCTTCACCCAAGACTAATACTTCGAGTTCTTTTTCTAAATAAATAAGAATCATTAGCACTAGTATCGTTACAAGAAACATAAAAGGTACATCATGCATGCGTACACCATTCAAGCTACCCGAAAGCCACCGCAAGGCACTTGCAACATTGTAGTCGCTATTCTTTAAAAGAATAAAATTGATCATCGCTTGGAACATCGCTTGTAAACCTATACCAGACAAAATCATCTTCGCTACAGAAAATTGATTTTTACGTGATAAAAATAAAATCATTGTTGCACTAATTAAGCCACCAGCTAAAGCAAATAGCGATACCTTAGTGCCAGATAAGCCAAAAAGAATAATTGCCATAACGGCTAATACACTCGCACCCGAAGTAATACCCATTACATCTACGGAAGCTAATGGATTACGCATCATTTTTTGAAATACATTACCCGCTACACCAAAACAAAATCCTGCAAGTATACCTACACATACCTTAGCTAAACGTATAGTTTTTATTGCATAAGTAGCTCCTTTGCTTCCTCTGTTACAAAGCAAATCGATTAGGTTAGAAAAGGAATATACTTCATCCCCCCACAGCAAAAGGAATATAGACTCCATAAACAAAATCACAAGAAAAACAAGGAAAAATATCCTTTCTCTATTTCTTCTTTTTTGATAACCTTTTTCACTGATATATGTCATGTATTATTCGCCTTTACGTTTTGAACAATCAAAATAAATATCGGTGCCCCAATAAGTGCTGTCACAATTCCCACTTCAATTTCTGAAGGTCGAGAAATAATACGCCCTATGATATCTCCTACCAGTAGTAACATAGCTCCTCCTAGTGCACTAAAAACAAATTCCTTGCTCATGTCATTTTTCCCTATTAGACGTACAAAATGAGGAATGATTAGACCAACAAAACCAATAGGACCACAGATTGCCGTAACACAAGCACATAATATTACCCCACATATGGCAGCTAATGTCCTTATTCTTTTCACATTAATTCCTAATCCGATTGCCGCATCATCACCTAAGGCCATTATGTTTAATGATGGCGCCAACAAAAAAGAAAATATAACCACAAGGACTACAATCGGTAAAATCGTAAAGATGCTAGACCAATTTCCTGAGGCAATACTTCCTACCTGCCAAAAACGGAATGTTTGCATAACATTTGTGCGTGGAAGCATTATCGTACTAATCAAAGATGAACAGGCTGTGCTTACTGCTGCGCCAGCTAAGGCTAAGCGAATAGGAGATGCTTTCGTATAGGATGTTCTCGAAGAAAAACTAGCTATACCAAATACGAGTAAAGCTGCCGTAAATGCCCCCGCTAATGCAAATAGAATATATTGCCATGGTGTATGTAATCCAACAAAAGCTATACCTGATACAACGAATAAAGAAGCTCCTGCATTCACGCCTAGAATAGATGGATCCGCAATAGGATTACGGGTAATCGACTGCATTAAACAACCTGATATTCCTAATGCAACACCCGTAATTAAACCTAATACAGTTCTAATGATTCTTTTTTCCAAAATAGAAATCACCAATGCATCCTGACTATCTCCTTGAAAAGCACTAAGGATATCACCTATAGCGATATCCCTAGTCCCTATCAATATCGATCCTAGAATTGCAATCAGCAGCACGCATAAGATAATAAAGAATGAGAATTGTATGCGTCTATTCATCACTATCTTATTTCACTTTCTTAGCCGCCTCAGCTAACAAAGATAAATACTCATCTATCGTCGCGGATATAGATAGTGGTGTTGGCGTACAAGATGCCGAAATCAAAGTTGAGCTATTGGATAAAAAGGCAACTGAACCTCGTTGTACAGCAGGTATTTGTGACATAAGCACATCCTTTTGTAAGATTTCTAAAGTATCATCTTCACCCCAGGTGACTAACATATCTAAATCTTTTAATACATCCACATTCTCTGCACTAATGGTCATAAAGAAGAAACTACCGTCGTCTAAAGCTTTAATATTATCTGGTAAAGTTAAGCCTAAATCAATTAAATAAGAAGCACGTGGATCCTTAGGCATATAGACAAAGAAGGAACCTAAATTTGCAGTATCAAAATAAACATAAGCAGCACTAATCCCTTCTAATTCAGGATACGCACTTGCCTTTTCTTTAATTAGCGCACTTGTTTCCTCTACTAATTGCGTTGCCTCGTCTTCTAAACCTAAAGCTTTACCATTATCGATTGTCATAGCCTGCCAAGATGTAGCCCAGGCTTCTTCTGTATAAGGTATTGTTGGAGCTATTTCACTTAATTGTTGATATTCTTCTTCGGAAATACCAGAATAAACAGCTAAGATTATGTCTGGATTAGCATTCGCAATCGCTTCAAAATCTAAACCGTCAGTATCATCAAATACATTCGCTTCTTCTACACCTAATTTTTTGAATGCATCATTCGTCCAATAAAATAAGCCATTTTCATCTGCACTACCATAGGTTGTTTTTGAAACGCCAACTGGTGCAACACCAAGAGCTAAAGGAATATCCAAATTACCCCAACCTATCGTAACCACATTCTTAGGTTCACTTTCGATTATTGTTTCTCCTAAGGCATGCGTAATGGTTAGAGGGAATTTACCTTCGCTTGCTTCATTCGTCTCTATTTCATTATTTGTTTCTGTTTGGTTGCTTGTTTCTTCT
>JAFVFM010000097.1 GCA_017475415.1 Solobacterium sp. | reverse complement strand
CGAGGAATGTATCAAAGTTCCACAAAAAAGTGTTTGAATGCGGATGTGAATGGCGCATTAAACATATTACGCAAAAGTAATGTTGTGTCCTTAGATGGACTATACAGTAGGGGCGAAGTGGACACGCCTGTAAGAATAAGTATTGCCTAGTAATAGGTGGAAACTTAAATATCAAACTTCTTAAATGGAAGTAATATACTTCCTAGAAGCCCCCACTTCAATCACTTCGTGATAAGTGGTGGGTAGTTCACTGGCTACTACCCCACAGCACACAGAGCCAATCTTAGAAGAAATAAAAGCTTATGAAGTAGATAATATTCTTTCTATCGTTACAGGTTTATCTACTACTCATATAAAAGAGTATCTACCTAATACATTTGTAGTAAAAGCTATGCCTAATACTCCTCTTCAAGTAGGATGTGGTGCAACTGTATTATGTGCTTCTGATGATAATCATGAAGATATTTATGAATATATAAAACACTTACTAAACTCTATAGGATTAGTTGAAGAAATACCTGAAGAGCAATTTCCACTTTTAGTTAGTGCTCATGGTAGTACTCCTGCTTATTTCTATTATTTTGTGGAATGCATATTAGAAGATTTAAAAGATCGTGGCATGGACGAAAAAGTCGCAAGAAGATTATTAGTAGAAACCTTAATTGGCAGTGGCGAATTATTAAAAACCGATGAAGAGAAACCTCTATCAGAATTCGTAGATGCAGTATGTTCTAAAGGCGGCACTACAATTCAAGCTATTACGCATTTTAGAGAAAATGGTCTTAAGGATTTAGTCAAAGAAGCCAACGAAAAATGTATTAATAGAGCTAAAGAATTTGAAAAATGATTAACTATCAGCATCGCTAAAGCTGAACTTGTCAAACGAAAGTAGACAGTTCTAAAAAGTCAGATGGAAACCCTGTGAGAGTGTAAACTCTGCAGGGCTTTTGTATTTATGCTTATACATAGGTCTTTCATAGTTATAGTAATGAATATACTGGTTCATGAATTCTTCCGCACTGTCGTAATCATTAATTTTATAATCTGCCCATATCTGAGCTTTAATCCATCCATTCATAGATTCAATAATTGGATTATCCGTAGGGGTTCCTACTCGAGACATAGAGCGAATAATGTTAAAATTAAGTGAAGCTTGATTGAAGCTTGTGGAACGAAAAAAGTGAAGTTTGGCCTTCACTTCTTTTCGTATTAATTCGTAGGTGCTTCTTTTACGACAATTTCTACTTTATAAGCTGGTGAAACAGAACTGACTAATGGCTGATATAGCTCATAGGCAGTTAGCTTAGCGAAGCGTACGGCTGTTTCATAGCATTCCTTTTCATTGAGTCTTTCTTCTAAACGAGTATTAGCTTCTACTTCATATGTTTTAGTTTGTTCAGGGGTGAGCTTAATATCGCCAAAGGCTAGCCAGCCTTTATTGACATCACCAATTTTGGTTTTATCTGGTTCAAAGATAACCTTATGTAATTCTGGATAAGGCACGCTAATGGTTAAAGTATAATTTTCTTCATCTAATTTGATGTCATCTTTTTTGATTTGTGTTAAATCAATTGTATATTGGCCTATACCATAAATGGTTTGATTCATTACTTTAGTAAATACAGATAGATTGAATAGACCAGTATTAGTGATGGTAGAAGCTACAGATACTTCTTGTTCATCAACGACGAGTAGTTGTTGTCTTGTCGCTTGCCCTAAAATGACATCTTCAAAGTCAGCTGCTGTAAAGCCAAATATACCATTGTTGCCGAATGTTAAATCCTGTTCTTCTACTGGTTTAACCTCTGGATTCTTTGGGCGAATTTGTTGGTAACCAAAGAAGAGTAATAATACTAAGAAAGCTTTGAATACCCAATCTAAAATGGTATTGGTCATATTCGATTGGCGTATAGATTTCTTTACGGCTTTTTGTACAGATGCTTCAATTAGTTCTTGCATTTCTTGTTGTGTATTTTCTTCCATATAATCCCCCTTATTGATTTGTGAGAAACTACAACTATTATAGTATAGAAATAGATTATTTATATCTACTTAAGGCTTCTGTTATTCTTTCTTTTACCTTTAGCCTTAATGACTTAGGTGATGTAATCTCTAAACTACCTAAATATTGCTGGGCTAGATAGATAGCACCTTTTTCACTTGTTTGAATAGTAAAAGAGAAGGTATCCTTTTTGCCAGGTATAATCATGATTTCTTTACCAAATAAATCAATCATTTGATCGAATATATCATTTTGACATTTAAAGGTAACGGATATCATATCCCCACCAAACATGAATAATTTATTCTTTGCATAGGCATAGGCATCTGTGCTTCTTGGTAAAGCAGAGAATTTCTTATCGGTTAATCTTAATTTCTTTATGCGATCTAAGCGATAATGAATAAAGGTATCTGGATGCTTAGGGTGGCTAGCAATTAAATAACCACGCCCTGAAGAATAGACAATATAACGAGGATAAGCATAATACTCCTCTTTTCTTCTTGGTTCTAATTCTTTCTTTTGGTTATAACGTAAATAGGTAAAGGCAACTTCTTCTTTTTTCTGTATAGCATAGGATAGGGTATCTAAGTTATATAATAGTTCACTATTCTGTGTCTTTTGTTCATTAGGCATAAAAACAGAATCTTTATATTCTTTTTGTTGGTAAAGAGATAATTCAGATAATAATTTCTTAATCAGAATATCGCTTTGTTTACTGGAAATAAAATGGGAAGAGTGTATAGCATTACATAAGAGTAATACTTCAGATTTTTCAAATTTACGCGATTCTAGATAATAACCATAACCATTATCTTCATATTTGGATATTGTATAGCCATCTTGTTCAAGAATATTAAAGTTAGAATATATCGTTCTTCTTTCTAGATTCAAATTATACTCCTTACTTAGATATTCCTGTATTTGCTTTGCGGATAAAATATGTTCTTCATCAGAATATCTTGTAAGAATATCTAATAAGGCTAATACACTATGTTTTTTTTCTGCCATGATATTTCTCCTTTTTTTCATCTTATCATAGCTGGCATGTTTTTTGCAGGTGGGGGATAGTAATCTATAAGTGTAAAAAGAAGAGGAAAAGAAAATGAAAAAGGAAATCTATATCACGATAGATCAAATTGAACAATTTGGAGGATGTACTAGGTTTCGCAGTGGAGACAAATTAAGCTTAGAAAAAGATAAAGAAAATGCTTATGACGATGAGGCGATAAGTGTATTTGACAAATATGAATTGTTATGTGGTTATGTAGCGAATTCTGTATCTAGTGTTGCTAGAGGAACATATTCAGCAGGAAGAATCTATGATCAAATTAAGACTACTATACAATGCGAAGTATGCTTTGTATTAGAAAATTGTTTGATTGCTAAACTAATGGTTTAACAAAAACCAATTAAATAGCGTTAAGGTATAGAAGGAGGTAGAATATGCGAAAAGAAAATGATGCATTAAAGAAATTACAAGCAGCGAAGGAATATTTAAGTAAGGCCTATTATGATAAAGAATATGGCAATGTTACCTTAGATATTAAACAAGTAAAAGAAATAGAACATATAGCCAGAAGTAATCGTAATTCGTGGATGTTACATGATATTGGCTATTTATATCTCTATGGTAATGGTATAGAGAGTGATAAAGAAAAGGCTGTACGCTTATATCATGAATCCTTCTTAATGGGCTGTTCAAAAGCAGCTACAAGTTTAGGTATGTGTTACTACAAAGGTTATGGTGTAAAAGAAAATAAAAAGCTAGCTTTCTATCATTTCACAAAAGCTAGTTTAACGGATGAACCTTTATCGAAAGTCTTCTTAGCGGATATGGTATTCAAAGGAGAAATGGCTAAGAAAGATGAACAATTCGCTGGATATATTTATAAACGCATGTTCGATATGGCTTTCAATGATGAGGATAAAAAAGAAGATGAAGTCTGCATCATTGCCTCTTGTGCCTTACGTTTAGCTAGATGCTTCCTATATGCACAAGGTCAACATGAAGATATAGATGAAGCAGAATTCTATATCGGTATCGCAAAATATTATTTCCGTGCTTTAGAGGGACGAATAGACCCACTTAGTATAAATGGCCTACAAGAAGCATTGCTTCTAGAAAAAGAAGCCCAAGAAAAACGTACGAACATAGAAGAAGTTCCTGTTCCTTCTGTGTTGTTGTCATAGTTTTATCTCCTTTCTAGGATAAGCCGCTTAGGCGGCTTTTCCTATGCTCAAAAGCTGTTTGGAAAGAAAGGCTTTGGTTCTTTCTTCTTTTGGATGATCAATTACATCACTTGCACTACCCATTTCAACAATATGCCCATCATCCATAAAGATAACTTGATCTGCTATATTTTTAGCGAATTCAATTTCATGTGTTACCAGTAACATCGTTCTTTTCTTTTCGGCTAATTTCTTTAATACAAGTAATACCTCTTGTGTTAGTTCGGGATCTAAAGCAGAAGTAGGCTCATCAAAACATAAGATTTCTGGTTTTAAGGCTAAAGCTCTAGCAATCGCTACACGCTGTTGTTGGCCGCCAGATAATTGATAAGGATAATAATGCGCTCTATCCTCTAAACCCATTTCTATTAAATAGCTCATGGCTTCTTCTTTCGATAGATTTTGTTTTAAAAGCTTAGGAGCTAATTGGACATTCTCTAAAGCAGTATATTGAGGGAACAAATTGAATTGCTGGAAGACTAAACCTAAACGAAAGGGTAGGCTAGTACGATTTATCTTTTGAAAATTATAACTTTGGTTTTGCTGATAGATGAGCTTACCTTCATCTGCCTTTTCTAATAAGGTAAGGCAGCGTAATAATGTGGTTTTCCCACTACCACTAGAACCTAATATGGCTGTTGTTGTACCTTCTTCAATGGAAAAGGATATATTTTCTAATATGCTTTGTTCATCAAAGCTCTTTTTTAAATTCTCTATACGTAAT
>JAFVFM010000096.1 GCA_017475415.1 Solobacterium sp. | reverse complement strand
ATATAATCAATAATATTTAAGAGATTACTAAATCAGTTTTCATCATGAATAAGTATTAAAAAAACAGTATTCGATTCATCATTTGATTACCTTATACTGTTTTCTTTACTAATCTTATAATTTTAAGTTAGTGACATTAGGGCAAGCCTGTTTGAATGTTAAAGATTTATTCTGTTAACTAAATAAGGAATAGCTTCCTCAAAGTTTACACCATAGGTATTATGGTTTTCTTCTTGTAGAGTAATATGGATACATTCTTTTACATAGTCACATGCGATAGCGATAGCTTCTTCAAAGCTCTTTCCTTGTACTAAAGAACCACACAAGGTACTTGCCCATATATCTCCTGTGCCATGGAAGAATTCTGGTTCTTTATCATTTTGATAATAGTAGAAGGAATCTTTTGTTGCATCATATGCATAAGCACCAAGTTTGCCTTCTTCTAAGGATATTCCCGTCAATACAGCCTTCTTACAACCTAAGGCACATAATTTTTTTAATACATCTTGTACATAAGCTTCATCGTAACTAGTTACATAAGGAATATCTAGAAGGAAGGATGCTTCTGTTAAATTAGGGCATATGATATCTGCATAGCCACATACTTCTGCCATGGCTTTAGCAAATTCTAAGGTAAAGCCTGTATATAACTTGCCATTATCTGCCATGCATGGGTCTACTAATTTAATTGCATCTTTGCCAAAATCATGGAATAGATTTTTAGCAAGTTCTAATTGGTCGAAGGAACCTAAATAACCTGTATACAGTGCGTCAAATTGGAAGCCTTCTTTTTTCCAATGGTCCATAATAGGTTGTATTTCTGAGGTTAAGTCATGAAAGGTGAAATTGGAAAACATGGTATGTGTAGAGAGTACGGCAGTAGGAATAACAGATGCCTCTACACCTAATGCGGATAATACGGGTAAAGCTACCGTTAAGGAACATTTACCGACGCAAGATATATCTTGCATAGTTGCGGCTTTTTTCATAAAGGATTACCTCTTACTTTCTAATATATAATGATACTATATTATATCCATAAATATCTGTTGATAACAGAAACAAATAATAATCTTAAGATAAAAGATTGTAATGCATAATAAAGTGATTTAGTTAAGATGGTTGAGAGGATAGCGCAATGGATATGGCAATCTAATTCAAACTATATAGAAGATAAAGCTAAGTGAGATAATATGCTAAAATAAAGAAGACAGATTTTTTCATACAATTAAAGAAGTGGGCAATAATGTTATAAATACTAAGGAGGATAGAAAATATGCGATTAACAATTAGTTTACCAAATGAAAAAGTGTTTATTAAAGACTATGATGCACCAGTAGTGGTAGAGGATTTAGTAAAAGAATACCAAAGTGAAGCAGATCACACTATTGTAGCCTGCCGTGTGAAATATAGAAATGCGCATTTTTTAGAAGAAATCAATGAAGATTGTGAAGTGGATTTATTGGATATGCAAAATCCATATGGCAATATGGCATATCAAGCTTCCTTAACTTTATTGTATTTAACGGCAATTAGGGATGTAGTAGGGGAAAATACAAAGGTGACCATTGCGAATTCATTATCTAAGGGTGTATTTACCAAAATAAAAACAGGAAATATTACAGATGAATTAGCTGCGACTATTGAAAAAAGGATGAAGGAGCTAGTTGAAGCAGATTTACCAATAAGTGAAAGACGTATAGAAAAAGAAGAAATATTAACCTTCCTGGAAGGTTTTGGATCCTCTGAAGAATTGCGTTTGTTTAAGAGTGCTGATGATTTACGCCATGCCTTTTTGTGTGATTTAAATGGTAGCCAATCCTTATTCTATGTGCATGTAGTGCCACGAACAAGTTATATCAAATTATTTGAAGTACGTCGTTATCGTAATGGTGTCTTATTACGCTTCCCACATATTTCTGACCCTGATTATGTTCCAGCTTATCAAGAACAAAAAGCTCTTTATGAAGCCTTCTCTGAAGAAACACATTGGGAAAATTTAATGGGCGTATCTATGGTGGCTGACCTAAATGAAAAAATAAAAGATGGTAGTGTGAAAGAATTGATTATGATTTCGGAAGCTTTGCATGAAAAGAAAATCGCAGAGATAGCAGAAATGATAAAGGAATCTGGTAAACGTATTGTGCTAATTGCTGGCCCATCATCTTCTGGTAAAACTACTTTTGCGAAACGTTTGAGCATCCAGTTAAGAGTAATTGGTTTAAAGCCGTTATATCTAGGTACAGATGATTATTTTGTGAATCGTTGTGATATGACTCCTGATGAAGAAGGAAATATGGATTTCGAATCATTAGATGCTGTAGATTTGAAATTATTCACTGAACAAATGAATGATTTATTAGCAGGAAAACAAGTGGATATACCAGAATTTGATTTCATTCAAGGGAAAAAGATATTTGGGAAAAGAATTACAAACATAGACCCAAGTCAACCAATTGTCATTGAAGGGATTCATGGTTTAAATCCAAAGATGACAACAGGTATAGCAGATGAATTGAAATTTAAGATTTATATTAGCCCTCTAACACAAATTAACATTGATCGCCATCATCGTATTCCGACAACAGATGCGCGTATGTTAAGAAGATTAGTAAGAGATAATCGCACACGTGGTAGAGATGCAGCACGAACAATAGCAGATTGGCCTTCTGTTCGCGCAGGAGAAGAAAAATATATATTCCCATATAATTCGGAAGCAGATGTCTTCTTTAATAGCCAGTGTTTATATGAATTAGCTGTTTTAAAGAAAAGCGCAAAACCATTATTAGAAGCGATTCCTAAAGAAAATCCAATGTATTCTGAAGCGCAACGCTTATCGAAATTCTTGGATTTCTTTGCGAGCATAGAAGATGATTCTATTATCCTAAATAATTCCATCATTCGTGAGTTTATTGGTGGAAGTATAGTGGTTTGATGGCAATTGTATTATTGTTGGCTAAGGCGAGTCACTTAGTATAGTGGGCTTGCCTTTTCTTTTGAAAACAAGTATGTAATGACTAACGAAATAATGTTGAAGTGGTAAAGCGATTATCTATTTTCTCTTCCTTATGTATGCTATACTATTTGTCGTTTAGGAGGATTATGCAACAAGAACATTTTCCAAGTAATTCGCGTTTGATTATATATTTCCTAAAGGGCTCTAAGCGCTATTTTTTTCTTGCGATTATCTTTGCGATGGCCTTGTCCTTTTTGGATTTAATTAATCCAAAAATTATTAGTTATACAGTGGATACGGTGATTGGCGATAAAGAAACTTTACTTCATCCAGTAATACAGAATTTTATTGATTCCTTAGGTGGAGTAGCGTATTTACGTCAAAATATATGGGTAATTGCAGTGGCGATTATTTTTGTGACATTATTATCTGCTTGTAGCCGGTTTTTATTTCGTTTAAATAATACAAAGGGTGCAGAAACTTTAGTAAAGAGAATGCGTGATGAATTATTCGATCATATATTAAAGTTACCTTTTAAATGGCATAGTGAAAATCATACAGGGGATATTATTCAACGCTGTACATCCGATGTTGAACAAATCAAAATGTTCTTATCGGAACAGCTTACTTCTTTATTTCGTGTCTTTGTGCTGATTACTTTAGCGATCATGTTTATGGCAAGAATCCATATTCAATTAACTTTAGTAACTGTTGCCTTTATACCGATTATTATTGGTTATTCTTTTTTCTTTCATAAACGTATAGGAATGCAATTTGGTAAAGCAGATGAAGAAGAAGGTAGATTATCGGCTATTGCCCAAGAGAATTTAACAGGTGTACGTGTAGTACGTGCATTTGGTAGAGAAACATACGAAAGACAGCGCTTTGAAAAACAGAATCGTGAATATACGGATTTATGGATCTATTTAATGAAATTATTATCTTTATTCTGGTCGACTGGTGATTTGTTTTCGCATGCGCAGATTATAACAGTTATGGCATATGGCGTTGTGCTTTGTGTTAATGGTGAAATTAGTGCAGGAAACTATATCGCTTTTGTATATTATACGCATATGTTAATGTGGCCAGTTAGAATGTTAGGCAGAGTGATTTCTAATTTATCCAAAGCAGGTATTAGTATTGAACGTTTACGTTATATTATGAATAGCGAAGAAGAAAAAGATAGCCCTAATGCAATGCAACCAGATTTAAAACAAGATATTTGTTTTGAACATGTCACTTTCCAATATGCTGAGGGAAGAAGAAAGGTATTGGATGATGTGAATCTTACGATTCAAGCTGGTACAACAGTAGGCATTTTAGGGGCAACAGGTTCTGGTAAATCTACATTGATGTATTTATTGGATCGTTTATATGAATTACCAAGCAAGTGGGGAAAAATAACCATTGGTGGGATAGATGTAAATGATATAAAAAGAGATTATTTGCGTGACAATATAGGCATGGTTTTACAAGAACCATATTTATTCTCGCGCACCTTAGCTGAAAATATTAAAATAGCGCGTGATGATGCAAGTATGGAAGAGGTTGTTGATGCGACTAAAGCAGCTGTATTAGAGCATTCTATAAAGCGATTCACAGAGGGCTACGAAACTTATGTAGGAGAAAGGGGTGTCACCCTTTCTGGTGGTCAAAAACAACGTACAGCGATTGCACAAATGTTAATACGTAAGCCACCTATTATGGTTTTTGATGATTCTTTATCTGCTGTGGATTCACAAACGGATGCCCAGATACGAGCGAATTTAAAAGAGACTACAGAAGGTTCTACGGTGATTCTAGTAGCCCACCGCATCACTACCTTAATGTAAGCAGATAAGATTGTCGTCATGGAAAGAGGTAAGATTGTAGAAGAAGGTACACATGAAGAATTGATGGCGAAAGAGGGTATCTATGCTAAAGTGTATCACTTACAAATCAGCCAGGGGAATCTAGAGGAGGTAGAAGATGGAAAAGAATACAGATAACATCAAATTACCATACTTTGGCATTCCAAAATTATTTCCTTATGTAAAGAAATATAGAGGGAAATTATTAGCGATGGTAGTATTGGGTTCCATAACGAGTGTTTTTGATGCAATATATCCTTTATTTAATAAATATGCATTAGATCATTTTATTGGTGAAAATACACTAGATACTTTAGGTTGGTTTATAGGAGCCTATATGGTAATCCTAATTGCACAAGTTGTTTTGAATTATATTACTACCTATTGGGGTGGGCAGATGGAAATGAATATTAACCATGATTTACGTAATGCATCCTTCAACCACCTTCAAACCTTATCCTT
>JAFVFM010000095.1 GCA_017475415.1 Solobacterium sp. | reverse complement strand
TGATATAATTCATCCATTAATTGCTTTACATAATTTGGTATTTTGATTTGCATATAACTATTATAAAGGTGTTTTAGAGCTTTTGTGCTACACTTTAAAAAAGAAGGTAAAGGATATGAGAATAGGGCAATCATCAGATATACATCGCTTAGTAGTAGGTAGAAAACTGATTTTAGGTGGTGTAGAAATAGAAAGTGATTTAGGTTTATTAGGGCATAGCGACGCAGATGCTTTAGTACATTCTATAGCTGAGGCTATATTAGGTGCCTTAGCCTTAGGGGACTTAGGTAAACATTTTCCAGATACGGATCCTAAATGGGCTGGCGTTTCATCATTACTTATATTAGAGGCAGTGGGTGAAATGATGAAGGAAAGAGGTTATCATATAGGCAATATTGATAGTTTGGTTTTGATTGAAAAACCAAAAATGGCTCCTCATATTGAGGAGATGCGTGCCAATATCGCTATAGCTTTACATACAGATGTAGAGAAAGTGAGTGTAAAGGCAACTAGAGGAGAAGGTATAGGCTTTGTGGGAAGAAGAGAAGGTGTTCTTGCTCAAGCTGTTGTACTATTGGAGGAAGAAAGATGAGTCTTTACCAAAGAACAGTTGAACAAAAAGTATTAAGAGACCCTATCCACGGCTATATTCGCGTGGATTATCAAGTGGTTTGGGATGTGATTAATAGCGCATGGTTTCAACGTTTAAGAAGAATACGCCAATTAGGTGGGGCGAATATGGTATACCATTGTGCAGAGCATACACGCTTTGCGCATTCTTTAGGTGTATATGAATTAGTGCGCCGTATGGTGAATGAAATAAATGATATTGCAGAAAGTTTGAAGGAAGAGGAAAAGGTAGCAGTCATGTTGGCAGGCTTATTACATGATATAGGCCATGGCCCATATAGCCACGCCTTTGAGGCAATCACTTCAACTAGCCACGAAGAATATACTTGTCGCATTATAGAAGAAGATACAGAAATTACACATATCTTAGAAAATGCGGAAAAGGGTTTAGCGAAAAGAGTGGCAGATATTATTCGCCATCAATCGGATAATTTTATTTTAACGCAGATGATTAGTTCGCAATTAGATGCGGATAGAATGGATTATTTATTGCGCGATGCGTATTTTACGGGTACTGCCTATGGGGAATTTGATTTAGAAAGAATCTTCCGTACAATGCGCTTGCATGAAAGCAATCGGTTAGTCATTAAACAAAGCGGTGTTTTTGCGATAGAAAACTATATTATGTCTCGCTACCATATGTATTGGCAGGTATATTATCATCCGGTAGCACGCAGTTATGAATATTTGCTACATGCTTTATTTAATAGATTAAGGGATTTAGAGAATACGAAAGATAAGGCAATCATGCCATACCTTAAGCCTTTGATTGATAATCATAAATTATCTTTAGAACAATATTTTGCGATGGATGATTATTCCTTTAATTATGGTTTTGCTTGCTTAGTGCATCATAAGGATCCTATTGTAAAGGATTTAGCGACTAGATTAAGAGATAGACATTTGTTTGCCTATACAGATAAAACGGATGCTGATGTTCGCAGAATACGGAAATGGATTAAAGATGCAGGTTTAGATACAAAATATTATCTAGGTAGGGACGCTGTTAAACAAAGACCTTATGTTCCTTATACGGAAAAAATAGATGGGGCAATATGGATTTTAATGAAAGATGGTTCAACAAAAGAGATATCAAATGCCTCTAATATTGTCTATAGTTTAATCCATGGTCCACAACAAGATGATACAAAAATCTTCTATCCAGAAGAACTAGAGGGCTAGAAATAG
This sequence comes from Solobacterium sp., assembly GCA_017475415.1. Lineage (GTDB taxonomy): Bacteria > Bacillota_I > Bacilli_A > Erysipelotrichales > Erysipelotrichaceae > Bulleidia. The sequence continues at coordinate 5,991 of JAFVFM010000095.1, read as the reverse complement.
CTATAACAAAAGAAATTATTAGGGTTTTTGGAAAAAAGAGAAGGCGTAGTAGTTGACTATACTATAAAAAACTTTATAATTTCTTCATGGCGAAGGGGGAAGTAATTCTATCTTTTCAACAGTTTGATTTATTGGACAACTCATGTTCAGACGCCCGTAAAATAAGGGGATATTTACAGGATGATACCCTTATCTATAGGGAGGATGGTTATGAACATTTTGTATGCTTTTCTGAAAAAGAGGTAATTCTAAAAAGAAAAGGAGAATTCGGAAGCTTAGTAAAGCTTTCTTTGGATGGTATACAAGATACGATTATCTATTCACCATATGGAGAAATGGTATATAAAAGCAAATTGTTGGCCATGGATAAAGCAAGAAATTCATGGAGCGTAACTTATCAAATATATGCAGAAGAGGATGTGCTTACACATCAACGATTAGTTTGGGGAATTGAATACCTGCAATAAGATAAGACACACATTGGATAGAGAGTTCTATGATCATTCGCATTTAGAAATGATGGTGGGAGAAAAAATTAATATGAGCAATCATTTGACCATGACGGATGTGGCAGTTAATTGCCTACTCAAAAGAAAAAGAGAACTTGAATTTAAAAAGTTGCGGACAGAAGTAGCGAAGACAATGAAGATTCCAGAGGAGAAGATGCTACAAAAGAAAAGCCAATTCTATTCAGAATTGATGCTAGACAATCGTTTTGCCTCATTGGAAAACAACAAATGGGATTTAAGAAACAGAAGAAAATTTGAAGAAGTTCACATTGATACAAGCGATATCGAAATCGAAGAAGATGAAGACGATATGATTGATCCAGTGGACGATAGCGGCTTGGATATACCAAGTGGCGAAGATGCATATTAAACACAAAAGCTAGCCGTACAGGCTGGTTTTTGTTTTGGGGAAAAGGGGATAATTTGAGTAGTTTTCTAAAGGGAAAAAGAGTATAATGCATACAGAAGGGAGAAGTACTTATTTATGCCATTAGTTACTTCAAAAGAAATGTTTGAAAAAGCCTATAAAGGCGGATATGCAATTGGTGCATTCAATGTGAATAACATGGAAATTGTGCAAGCAATTACCGAAGCTGCAAATGAATTACGTTCACCTGTAATTTTACAAGCTAGTGCAGGTGCGAGAAAGTATGCGCAAAGTGCTTATTTAATGCACTTAGTACACGCTGCTGTTGAATCAACAGATATTCCTATTGTTATGCATTTAGACCATGGAGCTGATTTCGAAGTATGTAAAGAATGCATCGACAGTGGCTTTACATCTGTTATGATTGACTGCTCTAGCAAACCATTCGAAGAAAATATCGAAATTACAAGAAAGGTTGTTGAATACGCTCATGACCATGGCGTAGTAGTAGAAGCTGAATTAGGTACATTAGCAGGTGTAGAAGATGATGTTAAAGTATCTGCAGAAGATTCTTCTTATACAAAACCTGAAGATGTTGAAGAATTTGTAAAGAGAACCGGTTGTGACTCATTAGCTATCGCTATTGGTACAAGCCATGGTGCATATAAATTCAAACCTGAACAATGCACATTAAACGAAAAGGGTATTCTTGTACCACCTCCACTTCGTTTTGATATCTTAGACGAAGTATCCAAGAGATTACCTGGATTCCCTATCGTATTACACGGTTCTTCTTCTGTACCACAAGAATATGTTAAGATCATTAACGAACATGGTGGTGCATTAAAAGACGCTATTGGTGTTCCTGAAGAACAATTAAGAGAAGCAGCTAAACTTGCTGTATGTAAGATCAATATTGACTCTGACTTACGTTTAGGTTTAACAGCTGGTATCCGTGAACATTTCGATCTCCATCCAGATCATTTTGACCCACGTCAATATCTAACAGATGGTAGACAAAATGTTAAAGATATCGTAGCTCACAAGATTAAAGAAGTTCTTGGTTCTGACGGTAAAGCTGACTAATTGAGTCAAATATCCAATTAAGCTACTCGCAAGGGTGGCTTTTTTAATGTTTTAAAATGATTTAATGATGAGTGATTATTTCTTTTTCCATTTTTTATAATCTATCTACTTTATTTGTTTAACGACATATTTCATGATATTTAGTATTGATAATATAATTGGATTATATTCGAGAGAAAAAACTTCATATGGGGATCTGTTATTTAATGAAGCTCTCGGATATGAGTTTATATGCGAGAAGATTTCATCAATGTTTTCTTGTTTGAAGTCGTCTAAAGTTCGTCCTTTAGGCCATATTCTTCTAAAGAAACCGTGGTTCTTCTCGCATTCTGCTTTTTGGCAGGACCGATAAGGATCCCAGTAAAAGACATGACATATTCTTTCGCCAGTTTCGTCATCAAATTCTAATTCATGAAGTGTTTTGAATTCAGAACCATTGATACGGAAAAAATACATGTTTTTGATAAGGAAAGTGAAAAAATCATCACCAATTGATGGTGCTGAATTTGAATCTTGGGGGAATATAATAGGGGAATTTGTGCTATCAACAAGGTGATTTTGACAAAGAAAGAGTCTGTTTCTGCAGATTCTTTTCTTTTATGGTTTTGTTAGGTAAAATAAACAAAGGATGATTAGGGCAATATTATTTGATATGGATGGAATTCTCTTTGATAGTGAGAAGCATTATATGGAAGGCACGATTGATCAAATGCGTGCTTATGGCTATGAGGGAGAAGAAAAGAATATTTATCGCATAATAGGCACGACAATGGAAAGAACCTATGCTATTCTATATGAGCTGCTTGAAGGAAAAGTAGATATAGAAACCTTACGCAGAAACAATGAATATTATTTTACCTTTTTACATCCATTAAACTATAAGGAATTGATGTTTGACGGGTTGAAGGAAATCATTGAGCGCTTTAGAGAAGAAGGATTAAAGTTGGCGCTATGTTCTTCTTCGCCAAAAGAAACCATCCTAGAGGCATTAAAAGATATGGGAATTGAAGATGCCTTTTCGGTTATTTTAAGTAGTGAAGAAGTAGATAAACCTAAGCCTTATCCTGATGTATATTGTTTGGCGCAAGAAAGATTGGGCATTCCGAAAGAAGAATGCATTGTTTATGAAGATAGTCAAATGGGAATAGAAGCAGGGAAAAGGGCTGGTATAAAAACAATAGCGAGAATGGATGATCGTTATGGCCAAGACCAAAGTGAGGCGGATATACAAGTGAAAGATATACAGGAAGTATATGAAATAGTCAGAAAGGAAAATGAGAATGCCAGAAGTAATTAAGATTGAAGGTGGGCACCTATTAGAAGGTGAAGTAAATATATCTGGAGCGAAGAATGCTACAGTTGCGTTAATACCAGCAGCTGTATTAGCGAATGGACCAGTAACAATAGTGGGTATACCACAAATTGCGGATGTGGATTCTCTTTCTGAAATATTACGCATCCTCAATGTAGATGTACAAGAAATTGATGTAGATCATTTGGTTATTGATCCTACAAATATGAAGAATGTTACTTTAGATCAAGATATTGTGACAAAATTAAGGGCTTCATATTATTTTATGGGAGCCTTATTAGGAAAATATGGTTATGTAAAAATTCAAATGCCAGGTGGTTGTTATTTGGGGCCTAGACCTATAGACTTGCATTTAAAAGGTTTCGAGGCACTAGGGGCAACAGTAAGTTATGACAAAGGTTGTTATACCATTGAGGCAAAGAAGTTAATTGGCAATAAAATCTTCTTAGATATCGCTAGTGTTGGGGCTACAATCAATATCATGATGGCAGCTGTATATGCTGAAGGTAGAACGACGATAGAAAATGCCGCTAAGGAACCAGAGATTATTGATGTAGCTACATTATTAAATAAAATGGGTGCGAAGATTCGTGGTGCTGGTACCAATGTGATTACGATTGATGGTGCGAAGTCATTGAGTGGTTGTTTCCATGAAATTATTCCTGATCGTATTGAAGCAGGGACATTCATTATTATCGCTGCAGCAATGGCGAAAAAGATGGTTATTAATAATATTATTCCTCAGCACTTAGATGCTTTACTATCCAAGTTACAAGAAATGGGTGTAAAGATGAAAGTGGATGTGGATAAGGTGACGATTGAGAAATCTGATCATATTGTTGGAGTGGACATTACCACGAAACCATATCCAGGCTTTGCGACAGATTTACAGCAACCTATTACCGCTTTACTTACGCAAGCGGATGGGGAAAGCCGTATTGATGAAACCATTTATATCGAGCGTTTTAAACATTGTTTAGAATTACAACGTATGGGTGCAGAAATTGAATTATTGAACGGTAGTGCTATTGTAAAGGGGCCTACACCATTAGATGGCACAAAGGTTTATGCAACAGATTTACGATGCGGGGCTGCAATGATTGTAGCTGGCTTGATGGCAGAAGGAATCACAGAGATTCATAATATTTATCATATTGACCGAGGATATTCGGAAATTGATGATAAATTAAGAGCCTTAGGAGCGAATATTTGGCGCGAAACAGTAGAAAACGATTAAAAGGGTATTGCCATTTTAAAATGGGATATGATAGTATAAATGAGCACTTTCTTTAAGCACGCATAGAGGCTTAAGGCAGAAGGGAGAGATTTTATGAAACAAGGAATACATCCAAAGTATCAAACATGTAAGGTTGTTTGCACAAGTTGTGGATCTGAATTTGAAACAGGTTCTATTCTTAGCGAAATCAAAGTGGACACTTGTTCTAATTGTCATCCATTCTATACTGGACGTCAAAGATTCGCGCAAGCACAAGGTCGTGTTGAAAAGTTCAATAAAAAGTATGGACTAAAATAAGAGGGAAACCTCTTTTTTTTGTATAATATAGATATGGCAGAGAATAGGGACATAATTGAACAAATCAAAGAAGCGCTTCTTTTAAAACAGAAGAAAGAAGAAATCATTCTCATGGATGACATTTTCAAGCTGATGGAAAAAAGCGGGCTGCCTCAGGAAGATGGAGAGGAGATTTTTGACTGGGCGGAAGAGGAAGGTCTTTTGCATATTGAAGATTCATTTATAGAAGACTTTACTGAAGCGGCTGATGAAGATGAAGAACATCATGATTTAAAAGCCCCACTTGCAGAAAAAAAGATTCACACTTCAACAGATATCATACAGATTTATTTGAAAAGTATAGGCGAAATCCCTTTGTTGAAGGCGGATGAGGAAACCGAAACGGCACGCAAAGTAGCAGAGGGTGATGAGGTGGCAAAAGAATTATTAATCACAAGTAATTTGCGCCTTGTTGTATCGATTGCGAAAAGCTATATGAATCGGGGATTACCAATGCAAGATTTGATACAAGAAGGGAATATAGGCTTAATGCGAGCCGTTGAGAAGTTTGATTATACAAAGGGCTTCCGTTTTAGTACCTATGCAACATGGTGGATTAAACAACATATACATCGTGCAATTCAAGACCAATCCCGGGATATACGGTTGCCTGTACATTTGAATGAACAAATTTCAAAGATGCGCCGTATAGAAAAGTCTCTTATGCAAGATTTAGGTAGAGAACCTACTGCTGAAGAAATAGCGAAGGAATTAGGCGAAGGCTATAGTAAAAAAAGAGTCGAAGAATTAATGACTTACGCTTTAGATACCATATCTTTAGAAGTACCTGCTGGTGAAGAAGAAGATAGTATGTTGATGGACTTTATTGAAGATTTAGAAGCGATTAATCCTGAAGTCTATACGAATAAGAATATTTTTAAAGAAAGGATATTTGCCTTATTGGAAGAATTGCCAGAAAGAGAAAAACAAATTATACTATGGCGGTTCGGGTTAGATGGAACAGGTAGGATAAAAACATTGGAAGAAGTAGGTAAAGAATTCAATGTAACAAGGGAAAGGATTCGTCAATTGGAATCGAAAGCCTTATTTATCTTAAGGAAAAACATCAACCACAATAAGAAATATAGAGATCTAAAGGAGAATTAGACATGGACGCAATCAGACAGAAATTGTCGGATATTGA
>JAFVFM010000094.1 GCA_017475415.1 Solobacterium sp. | reverse complement strand
TATTCTTAACTTAGGTATGAATGATGATGTTGTTAAGGTAGTAGAAGAACAAACTGGAAACAAACGTTTCGCATATGACTCTTATAGAAGATTTATCCAAATGTTCTCTGACGTTGTAATGGGATTGGATAAATCAAAATTTGAAATAATCATTGATGAAGTAAAAGAAAAGAAGGGCATCAAAGATGACCTCGATCTAAACGGGGATGATATGGAACTTCTTTCTAAGAAGTTCAAAGAATTCTACAAAAAGAATTTAAAAGAAGATTTCCCACAAGATCCTTCTGTTCAATTAGAAAGAGCGATTGAAGCTGTATTCCGTTCTTGGAATAATGATCGTGCTATTTTCTATCGCCGCATGAATGATATTCCTGATAGTTGGGGTACTGCAGTAAATGTTCAATCCATGGTATTTGGTAACATGGGTGATGATTGTGGTACAGGCGTTGCCTTTACACGTAATCCTGCTACTGGTGAAAACAAACTCTTTGGTGAATTCTTAATGAATGCACAAGGTGAAGACGTTGTTGCAGGTATTCGTACACCACAAACAATTGACAAATTAAAGAAGACTATGCCAGGTGCATACAAAGACTTCGTTGATATTTGTAACAAATTAGAACATCATTATCATGATATGCAAGATATGGAATTTACTATTGAACATGGTAAGCTCTATATGTTACAAACACGTAATGGTAAAAGAACTGCAGCAGCTGCATTAAAAGTAGCTGTAGATATGGTTAAAGAAGGTCTTGTTACAAAAGAACAAGCTCTACTAATGGTAGAACCTAAACAATTAGATGATCTTCTTCACCCAACATTTGATGCAAAAGATTTAAAAGCACATCAAAATGCTATTCTTGCTAGAGGTTTAGCTGCATCTCCAGGTGCTGGTAGTGGTGCTGTGGTATTCACTGCTGAAGAAGCTAAGAAGCAAGTAGAATTGGGTAAGAAAGTTGTTCTATTACGTTTAGAAACTTCTCCAGAAGATATCGAAGGTATGCATGTTTCTGAAGCTATTGTTACAGCACGTGGTGGTATGACAAGTCATGCTGCTGTAGTAGCTCGTGGTATGGGTGCATGTTGTGTATCTGGCTGTGGTGATATTTCTGTTAATGAAGCAAAGAAAGTATTCACAGTTGGTGGTAAGTCATATAAAGAAGGTACAGTAATTTCTGTTGATGGTTCTACAGGTACTGTATATCTTGGTGAAATTAAAACAGTTCCAGCTACTATTTCTGGTAACTTCAAAACATTTATGCAATGGGCTGATGCAGCACGTACATTAAAAATCAGAACAAATGCAGATACTCCAACAGATGCAGCTAAAGCTGTTGAATTCGGTGCTGAAGGTATTGGTTTAGTTCGTACAGAACATATGTTCTTCAATACACCTGAAAGAATTCGCGCTATTCGTGAATTATGTGTATCACAAAATGATGAACAACGTGCAGCTGCTTTAGCTAAACTTGAACCATTCCAAAAGGAAGACTTCATGGGTATCTTTAAAGCAATGAAGGATCGTCCAGTAACTATTCGTTTATTGGATCCACCTCTACATGAATTCTTACCTAAGACAAAGGCAGAAATGGCAGAAGTTGCTAAAGATATGGGCATCAAAGTTTCTGAAATCGAAAGAGCAGCAGAAGCTTTACATGAATTCAACCCTATGATGGGTCATCGTGGCTGCCGTCTTGATGTTACTTATCCAGAAATTGGTGTAATGCAAACAAGAGCGATTATTAATGCTGCTATTGAAGTAAACAAGAAGTATAGAATGAAGGTTGTTCCTGAAATCATGGTACCTCTTGTTGGTGAAAAGAAAGAATTAGATTATGTTGCGAATATTATTCGTGAAACAGCTGATGCAGTGATCAAAGAAAAGAAAGCAAATCTCAAATATGAAGTTGGTACGATGATTGAAATTCCTCGTGCTGCATTAAACGCTGATGAATTAGCTGAAACTGCAGAATTCTTCTCCTTCGGAACAAATGACTTAACACAAATGACATTTGGTTTCTCAAGAGATGATGCAGGTAAATTCTTAGATGATTACTACAACAAGAATGTATATGAATCTGATCCATTCGCACATGTTGATGTAAATGGTGTTGGTAAATTAGTAAAGATGGCTGCAGAAAAGGGCCGTGCAACAAGAAAGAGCATTCACTTAGGTGTTTGTGGTGAACATGGTGGTGATCCAGCTTCTATTGAATTCTTCAATAGTGTTGGTTTAGATTATGTATCTTGTTCTCCATATCGTGTACCTATTGCTAGACTTGCTGCTGCTCAAGCTGCTATCCGTCAAGGAAAAAAGGTCACAACAGCTAAGAAGGCTGTGACAAATAAAAAAACAGCTAAGAAAACAACAAAGAAAGGTAAATAAGGGAATTAGATATGCCAGCAAAGAAAGTGGTGAAGCCTGCAGCAAAAAAGGCTACACCAGCAAAGAAAGCCACTCCTGCTAAAAAGGCAGTAGCTAAGGCTCCAGCAAAGAAAGCCACTCCTGCTAAAAAGGCAGTAGCTAAGGCTCCAGCAAAGAAAGCCGCTCCTGCTAAAAAAGCAGTAGCTAAGGCTCCAGCTAAAAAAGCCGCTCCTGCTAAAAAGGCAGTAGCTAAGGCTCCAGCAAAGAAAGCTGCTCCTGCTAAAAAGGCAGTAGCTAAGGCTCCAGCTAAAAAAGCAGTTGCGAAAAAAGCTACAACAGCTAAGAAAACAGTAGCGAAAAAAGCTCCTGCAAAAAAGAAATAATTAATTATAAATAAATGGAAAGCCATCCTCATTCGGGTGGCTTTATATTTTTTCACAAGTGCGTTATAATGTTAAACGTTTGTTGTAATTTTAAAGGAGCAAGTAATATGGCAATGAATACTAATGATGCACGCCAATTTAAGTTTGCAGTATTAACAGAAATATGCAAACAAGCATTTCGTGGCAAAGTAGAAGAAGATAAGGTACAGGCTTTAGCTAGAGATTTAGTAACACTTGGTGGACCTAGATATCGCTGTTGTGTATATAAAGAAAGAGAAATACTAAGACAAAGAGTGCGTTTATCTTTAGGACAAATGGCGAGTGATGTTGCAGAATATAATCCAAAACAAATTGTACAAGTGATTGACGCAGCTTGTGATGGTTGCACCATTAAGAAAATACGTGTTACAGATAATTGTCGTAAATGTATGACAAAGTCATGCCTTGGTGCATGTAATTTTAAGGCAATGAGTATGGGTACAGACCGCGCCCAGATTGATTATGATCGTTGTAAAGAATGCGGAGCATGCGCAAGAGCTTGCCCATATAATGCAATCGTTGTAACAGAAAGGCCATGTTATTCACATTGTCCGGTAGATGCAATTAGTTGGGATGAAAATGATATCGCTGTAATTGATGAAGACAAATGTATCAATTGTGGGCAATGTGTAGATGCTTGTCCTTTTGGAGCAATTGAAGATATGAGTTGGGTTTATCCTGTTGTCGATATATTACAAAAAGGTAAACCATGTTACGCTATTGTTGCCCCTAGTATTCAAGGCCAATATGAAAATGCGAATTTAGGCCAAATCAAAGCAGCTATTAAGCTATTAGGTTTTACGGATTGTTTAGAAGTAGCGATAGGTGCTGACGCTGTTGCCTATTATGAAGCACAAGAATTAGTGGAACATAAAGAAAAAGGTTTACCAATGACGACTTCTTGTTGTAGTGCCTTTGTGAATATGCAAAAGGTGCATTTTCCAGAGCAATATAAAGAGAATAAGTCTACATTAGTTACACCAATGATGGCTTTGGCAAGAAAACTAAAGAAGGAACATTCTGACCATTATGTAGTCTTTATTGGGCCATGCTTAGCAAAGAAGTATGAAGCAATGGTAAAAAAGACAGCAGTTGATTATGTTATTACTTTTGAAGAATTATATGCAATGTTTTTAGCAAAGAATATTATTCCTCAAGAATGTGAAACAATAGAAAATGATAATCCATCGAATTATGGTAGGAACTTTGCAGCTTCTGGTGGTGTAGCGAATGCCGTTATTGAAGTGGCAAAAGAAAAAGAATTAGGTGAAGTAAGCCATATCCTAGCTAATGGTGGTAAGGAATGTAAATTGCAATTACAACTCATGAAACAAGGCAAATTTACGGCAGATATTTTAGAAGGTATGTGCTGTATTGGTGGCTGTTTAGCAGGGCCAGCGATAATTGAGCCTGCTAATAAAGCAAAAGCGAGAATGATGAAAGAAAATATAACGAATCAAAATCGTACTGTATTAGAGGCAGTAAAAGAGAATTCGTTTGAAGAAGTGGATTTAGAAGTATAAGAAAAAAGAAGAATCACATAGAATGTGTTGCAGAATGAAAGATAGAAAAGCTATGATAATAGATGAGGTACATAATTATGGAAAAATATATCATGGCAATTGATCAAGGCACCACAAGTTCTAGAGTGATTCTTTTTAATCATGCATCAGAAGTGATTAGTGTTGCCCAAAAAGAATTTACACAATATTTTCCTAAGCAGGGTTGGGTAGAACATGACGCAAATGAAATTTGGTTATCTGTTTTATCTTGCATAGCACAATGCTTAAAGAATGGAGAAATTAATCCAAGCCAAGTAGAAGCGATTGGTATAACTAACCAAAGAGAAACAACTGTTGTTTGGAATAAGGATACAGGCTTACCAATTTATAATGCGATTGTATGGCAAAGTAGGCAAACGGATACGATATGTGATGAATTAAAAGAAAAGGGGTATGAACCTTTATTTACAGCTAAAACAGGCTTACGCATTGATCCATATTTTTCTGCAACTAAGATACGTTGGATATTAGATCATGTAGATGGAGCAAAGGATTTAGCGAAACAAGGTAAATTATTAGCCGGAACAATTGATTCTTGGCTGATATGGTGTTTAAGTGGTAACGAAGCACATGTTACTGATTATACAAATGCTTCTAGAACATTATTATTTAATATCTTTGAAAAGAAATGGGATGAAGAATTATGTTCCATTATGGATATTCCAATGTCTATGTTACCAGAAGTAAAAGAAAGTTCTTGTTTATTTGCAAAAACTGCTTCTTATCATTTCTTTGGTCAACAAGTTCCTATTATGGGGGTTGCTGGGGATCAACAAGCTGCCTTATTTGGACAAGGTTGCATACAAGCAGGTGAAGCAAAGAATACCTATGGTACAGGCTGTTTCTTATTAATGAATATAGGCCAAGAGGCGAAACTTTCGCAAAATGGTTTAGTAACAACCTTAGCATGTGATGAAGACGGGAAACCATGTTATGCCTTAGAAGGTTCTGTATTTGTAGCAGGTTCAGCTATACAATGGCTACGTGACCAAATGCAATTCTTCCCTAATGCTGCAATATCGGAAGAATTCGCAAAACAGGCTAATAAACAATCTAATGTTATCGTTGTACCAGCCTTTACAGGACTTGGTGCACCATATTGGGATGATAAATGTAGAGGGGCAATATTTGGCTTAACACGTGGTACAACAAGAGAGGATATCACAAAAGCTACATTAGATTCCTTAGCATATCAAACAAAAGATGTCTTAGATGCCATGAGTAAAGACAGTGGTATCGATATTAAAGCATTAAGGGTTGATGGTGGTGCTTCAAAGAATAATTATTTAATGCAATTCCAAAGTGATTTATTACAATGCGATATCTTAAGACCTAAGTCGGTTGAGACTACAGCCTTAGGTGCTGCATATCTTGCTGGCTTGGCGATTGGCTATTGGAAATCTATGGAAGAAATCAAAAGTCAAAGTGAAATTGATCGACAATTTAGACCACTTATGGCAAAAGAAGAAGCAAATCAAAAATATGCAAAATGGGAAAAAGCAGTAAAAGCAGCACGCGAATTTGATTAGAAAATAGAGGCGATAGAATGAAAAAATATTTAGTAATGATTCTTACTTTTATCTTAATGATTAATCTATTTATTCCTACTCATGTATATGCAGAAGACAAGATAGCTATGGAAGCTACTGTTTTTATTGGGAAAAGTATTCCGAGTGGCGAGGCTGCATTAACAAGCACAAAAGATACAATTCAATATACAATTAAGTTTCATTATCCAAAAGAAGGTAGTTATATCTTAGGTTATCGTTATAAAATTCGTTCCTTAGAGAATCCTCTATATTATGAATCTTATCGCATTAAAATAGATGGTAAACCTGCTCAATTTCCGAGTAAGGAATTAAGAGAGAATCATATCTATGTTTCTTTTCCTTATACCGATAGCACTACATATACACAACAATATCAAGATGAAATAACCTTTATTAATTATCTATTTATTCCACCAGATTATTGACAAGATAAAGATGTTGAAATTACTTTATATTGCAAGATTTGGGATAAGCCACAATATAAAGATTTCTCTTTAGCGAATTATGATGGAATATATGAGAATGAATTCTATTTATTTGAGCATAAATATGCTGAAGGAGATGGCTTTATTACAGGAATAGAAAAATATATTCCTGAACAATTAGATACCTTTGTGAAGGAAAAATATAACCCTACACCTAATATTTATCCTTTACCTTTAGGTACATCCAACAAAGTCTATTTAACATATGACGGTAAAACCTTAGTTACTGATTTTGTGAAACGTTTATATCAAAATACATTACAAAGAAATGCGGATTCTAATGGTTTATCCTATTGGGTAGATCGTTTAAAGAATAGAACGATAACAGCTGCTCAAGCAGTAGAAGGCTTCTTCTTTAGTAAAGAATTTTTATCAGCCAACCATAATGATGCAGAATTTATTCATCGCTGTTATATAACATTATTAAATCGTAATGAGGATGCTAGTGGCAAAGCCTATTGGCTATGTAGATTACAAAAAGATAATAATCGTAAAGCAATGTTAAAATCCTTTATTGAAAGTAATGAATTTACAGCATTAGTCAATCAATATGGCCTAGTACGAGGAACTATCTATGTAGATCAAT
>JAFVFM010000093.1 GCA_017475415.1 Solobacterium sp. | reverse complement strand
ACGAATCGCATCACCCATAAGGTTAATACAAATTGTTGTTAAACCGAAGATGAGGGATGGGAATACCCATCTCCACCAATATTGTTGAATAACGATGGAATTATTCGCACCTGTTAACATATTACCCCAAGTTGGTGTAGGCGGTGTGATACCGAAACCTCAGTAACTTAATGAAGATTCTGTAAACATACAGGTCGCAAAACCTAATGTGGCTTCAACTCATAAGATAGATAATACATTAGGAAGAATATGCTTAAAGATAATTGTATTTTCTTTAACACCCATAGCTTGCGCTGCTAAGACGAATTCTTTTTCACGTTCTGCGAGAATCTGTGCACGAATCAAACGACAAATACCTGTCCAACTTAATAAACCTAATACAACCATGATGAGGTACATTCTCATCTGTACATCAATTCTTGTACCAATGATTGCCGATAATAATAAGGCGAATGGTAAGAATGGTAAACCACCAATAATTTCTGCAATACGCATGATGAGTAAGTCTACTTTACCACCAAAATATCCAGCAATAGAACCCATAATAACACCAATCACAATAGCGATGATTTCAGCAATCGCGCCAACTGTCATTGTAGTTTTACCACCATGGATAAGTCTTGTTAGAATATCTCTACCTAAATCATCAGTGCCTAATGGATGACCCTTTAAGCCCCATGTTTTGATCGTATCATTCTTTGTTACAGCGTAATTTTGATAGAAACCTGCAAATACAGTTTCAATTTCTTGTCCATTAACGCCATCTGGAACAACACCTTGTTGATGAGAATTATCGCCCCAGCTAATCACAGCGCCATCATCCATTAAAGCTGTATAGTGATAACGACCACCATAGATTTCTACAGGCTTACTTTCAAATTCAGGAATATTATTTTCACCATGGGTTACATTACCCCATACCGTAATTTTTCCATCATTTTTAACAGCAGCCATTGTTTCTCCTGAAGCAGAGATGTCGACTACATCTTTATCTAAACCTTCAGGCACTTTTGCGAAGATATTCGATGTTTGATAACCAGCATAATGCACACTACCATCATCTAATAAGACAATATAATGATATGTCGCAATAGCGAATTTTTTAATACGACCTTGGTATTCACTCTTTACACCAATATCAGCCATATTTGCATTACCCCAGAAATATAATTCTCCATCTTTTGTCAGAGCACCAGAGATTTGATAACCAGCTTCGATTTGTACAATTTCCTTAGTCCCCTTTGTACGAGATGGAACCAATTCTGCAGGAATCATATCTTGTCCTAAACGAGTATTACCCCAAACATAGACATGATTTTCATCATCAACAGCTACAACATGGTCATAACCAGCAGCCACATCGACGATTTTTGCACGTTTAACTTCTTCTGGTATATCTTTGATATTAATTGCAGCAGTAATCTTTGTTGCACCCCAAACATAAGTTTTACCTTGATCGTCACAACCTACACCAAATGTAGGACCAGAAGCGATTGCTTTAACATTACCATTAAGTTCTTTAGGATAAGACATCATGGATGTTGTTGGAGCGATATTTGCTTGCGATGGATCAGATTCACCCAAATTAATTGGGAAGAAATTTGGGGCAATTAATACAAATAAGAAGATGATGATAAAGCCACTAAAACCTAGCACACCTAAACGATTATGGAAAAAGTTATCTAACATCATTTTTCCAGGACTTTGAATTTGTTCCTCTTTCAATAAATCGACATCTTTATTGCGATTGCCAAAAAGACGATTTAGAAGAGAGAATTTCTTTTTCTTTTCACTCATTTTCTTTCCCTCCTCTACTTATCAATTCTAACGCGTGGATCAACGAAGCCATAACTTAAGTCAGTAATTAATGCACCAACTAAGCTGACTACGGTATAGAACATTTGCATAGCCAAAGCTAAATCATAATCGTGATTATTTAAGGCCTTAATATATAAGGAACCCATACCATTGATACTAAAGGTATTTTCAATAATTACAGAACCACCGAAGATACCTAAGAACCAACCAATAATAATCGTGATGATTGGTAATAAAGCATTTCTCCATGCATGTGAATAAATAACTGTTTTTTCTTTAACACCCTTAGCACGAGCGGTTTTAATATGATCCATACTTAAAGCATCAATCATCGCTGCACGAACATATCTTGTCATACCGCCTAAAGAACCAAATGTCATAACAAGAAGTGGTAAGGCAAAATAATATAAGCGGTCTAAATAGAATTGTAGACCTGTATAATTCGAACCCGGTGTGCCCATACCACTTACTGGGAAGATACGCAAAAGAACAGCGAATACGAAGATGAAGACTAAGGCAATAATATAACTTGGTATACTATAACCAATAATCGTAAATACCTGCGTAAAGTTATCGAAGCGCCCTCCCTTATGTACGGCACAATATATACCTAATGGTATGGTTATGCCTAAAGCCAATATCGTAGCAAAAATATTAATAAATACGGTTGTTTGAATTGGCTCAGAGATAACCGATACAATAGGCTTTTTAAAGAAAGAAGAATGACCAAAATTCCCTTCCAATAATCCATTAAACTCACCTT
>JAFVFM010000092.1 GCA_017475415.1 Solobacterium sp. | reverse complement strand
TAAACGTCAAGCAATTACAAATCCAAATACAGTATCATCAATTAAAAGATTAATGGGTACTGATAAGAAAGTTGAACTTGAAGGAAAGAAATATACGCCAGAAGAAGTGTCTGCAATGATTTTAGGCTATATGAAAGATTATGCAGAAGCTTATTTAGGAGAGAAGGTAGACCGTGCTGTAATTACAGTTCCTGCATATTTCAATGATGCACAACGTCAAGCAACAAAGGATGCAGGTAAGATTGCAGGCTTAGAAGTAGAAAGAATTATTAACGAACCTACAGCTAGTGCTTTAGCATTTGGTTTAGACAAAGCGAATTCCAAAGAACAAAAAATCCTTGTATATGACTTAGGTGGTGGTACATTCGATGTATCTATCTTGGATATCGCTGAGGGTACATTTGAAGTATTATCTACTGCTGGTGATACTAAGCTTGGTGGGGATGACTTCGATAATGTCGTTATGGATTGGTTAGCAGATAACTTCAAAAAAGAAAATGGCATTGATTTAAAAGCAGATAAGATGGCTTTACAAAGATTGAAGGAAGCTGCTGAAAAGGCAAAGAAAGACTTATCTGGTATGGTGCAAGCACAAATTTCTTTACCATTTATTTCGGCGAATCGTGATGGGCAACCATTACACTTAGATGCTACTTTGACAAGAGCGCAATTTGATGAAATGACAAAGCATTTAGTAGAAAGAACAATGGTTCCTGTGCGTCAAGCAATCAAAGATGCGAAGATTTCCTTAGGCGAAATTGATCAAGTATTATTAGTAGGTGGTTCTACACGTATTCCTGCTGTACAAGAAGCAGTAAAGAAAGAATTAGGTAAAGAACCAAATAAATCAGTTAATCCTGATGAATGTGTAGCTATGGGTGCGGCAATTCAAGGTGGTGTTATTGCGGGTGATGTAAAAGATGTATTATTGCTCGATGTTACACCATTAAGCTTAGGTATTGAAACATTAGGTCAAGTAATGACTGTATTGATTCCTAGAAATACAACTATACCTACAAGTAAGTCACAAATCTTCTCTACTGCTGCAGATAACCAACCAGCTGTAGATATCCATGTCTTACAAGGTGAACGTCCAATGGCGAATGACAATAAGACATTAGGTAACTTCCAATTAGATGGTATTGCACCAGCTAGACGTGGTGTTCCGCAAATTGAAGTAACTTTCGATATTGACGTTAATGGTATTGTAAATGTTTCTGCTGTAGATAAGGCTACAAATAAGAAACAATCCATTACGATCACAAATTCTTCTGGCTTAAGCGAAGAAGAAATCGATAGAATGGTTAAGGAAGCTGAATTGCATAAAGCAGAAGACGATAAACGTAAAGAAGATATCGAAACACGCAATCGTGCTGAAGCCTTCATTCACCAAATCGATGAAACATTGAATGCAGAAAACGCTAATGTTCCTGATGCGCAAAAAGAAGAAGTGAAGAAGTTAAGAGATGAACTACAAAGTGCTATCGATAATAATGATATGGATACACTAAAGACAAAGTTAGATGCTTTAGAAAAGGCAGCGCAAGATATGGCTCAAGCAATGTATCAACAACAAGCTCAAGCTAATCCTAATGCAGGGGCTGATGCGCAATTTACAAGCGATAACAATGGCAATAATGATGACATTGTGGATGCTGATTTTGAAGAGAAATAAGAATGAGGGAAGTGCGGTATATCCGCACTTCTTATACGCATAGAAAGGCTGGTGAAATATGGCAGAGAAAAGAGATTATTATGAGGTCTTAGGTATATCAAAAAACGCAAGTGAAGACGAAATCATATATGCATATCGTTCACTAGCGAAAAAATATCATCCAGATATTAATAAAGAACCTGATGCAGCGGATAAATTCAAAGAGATTAATGAAGCTTATGAAGTATTAAGTGATTCTTCTAAGAAAGCGAATTATGATCAATTTGGTTTTGCGGGAGTAGATCCTAATGCAGGCTATGGTGGTTTTGGTGGCTTTAGTTCAGGTGGCTTTGATGATTTAGATGATATATTCTCTTCCTTTTTTGGAGGAGGTATGGGCGG
>JAFVFM010000013.1 GCA_017475415.1 Solobacterium sp. | reverse complement strand
ATTGTCAAACTTCAGTCCTTGACTTTGGAATCAGTTTACTTCATTCCCCTTCTTATTTTTCTTCCAATTAATTATGTTTTTTTTGTATTCTTAAGCAACCAATAACGCTCATCAAGGAAAGGATAAATAACCATCCATAAATCGCTAAAGCATCTTCTATGCCTGTATTCACAATAGGTTTTTTTGTAGGTGTAGTTGGTTTAGGGGTTACATCTGGTTTCTTAGTCTCTTCTTTATCTGTATAAAGTAATGCGAATTGGCCAAAGCGTGTTGTTGGAAAGCTTAATATTACACCCTCTTCACTACCTGTCACATTCGATTCAATTTCTTCTGCCGTTTCACCATTATAGTAAACAAGTTTGAATGTTCTTCCTTCCTTACATAATTCTGGATTGAGCTTCATTTCAATAGTAAATGGAGAAATTGTTTCTTCTGTATTCCATTTCGTTGATTCATTTAATTGTCTTTCTAAAGAAAGATCGAAATATAGACCTACTTTTTCCTTTTATGTAAGCTTCTTTTCTATAGCACTATTCGCTTTTGCTTCAATTACATCACTATTCTCTTTCGACCTTAGAATTAAATAGATATCCTCACCTTCATTCATTGCCTCTACTTCTTCTAAAGAAATATTCAATGTCGCATTCAGATCTATTGTTTTATCCGCAATGGTTGCCTTACCTAGATTATCTTCCTGTTCCTTATAAATGAATTGACCAGGTTCATGCTTGAATATAGCTTTTAATTCAATATCTTTATCTTCTAAAGTAACACTGATTTCCTTATCTGTAGAATAATCTTCCCCATCTTTAATCCATTTCACAAAGCTATAGCCTTTATTTGGTACAGCACCAAATTTATTTTCCCCCGCATATGGCGTTACTATAGATTGCGCTAAATCTTCCATATTGTAAGATAGTTCTTCACCTTCGTCTGCGTAAGTGATGAAACCACCACCCTCTCCTACACTTGCTTCAATTTTAGTTAATGGGGCAAAGGTTATTTCTACTGTTTTATAAAATTCAACGATTTGTTGTAAAGCATCTATGAATTCTGCATCATCATCTTCTTTTGGATGAGCTACTCTTTCTTGTAAAAAAGCTCTAATTTCATCACTAATTTCATATGTCACATCATGATAATCAGGACCATAGTAATATTTACCATTTTCTACATTATAGATAAATAATAATTTTCCTTCCGGATCGCAAACGAAGCCTACATTTTCAATTCCCTCATAGCCTTCATATGCTGTTCTTAATTGAATTTGATTTGCTTCAGTAAGTGTAAAGAGTACACCATCTATTTCTAAATTACTATAGTAATCTTCTTTTACACCATTACGTAAAGCTAATGTTGCTTTCTCTGTAGGAATAAGTTTAAATACTGCAATCATCTCTAAGTCTTCTTCTTCGAGATAGATTGTTGTTTCTTTATCTGTGGAATAATCTTTTCCATTCACCACCCATTTTTCAAATGCATAATCCGGATCATCTGCGACCGCCGCAACCTTATATTCACCTATATAAGTGGTAATGATATTTTGTGCTAAATCCTCTTCTGCATACGATAATTCTTCATATGCATCAGCGTAAGTAATATGCCCAATACCTTCCATAGAGATATTCAAAACATGTAATTCTTCAAAAACAATTTCTACTGTCTTATAAGAAT
>JAFVFM010000091.1 GCA_017475415.1 Solobacterium sp. | reverse complement strand
CTTCATGTTCATAAAGATATTGCAATATATCTTCTTCCCTACTCATTAAGGATACACTTTGTGTTACATCACTCACCCTAACTTTTTCATCTAAGCCATGTTGAACTAAATATTCTCTACAGAAATCTAATCCAGAAAAGCGCCATGAAGAAGAAATGATGATATCTATATCAAAGTTAAGACAAAGATCACTAATACGCTTTACTGCTTTAGCATCACAAAAATCATACTCTTCTTCATTTTCCAGATCTTCTAGGTTACCTAATATATTAATTACACCATCAAAATCTAAAAACAAATAAATCTTTCCCTTTCTTTTATTGATTTTTCTTACAATATTAATTCGACTTAACTCATTTATCTTCCACATGGGCTACCTTCTTTAAACAAAAGCTTATACAAATCAGAATCAATAATGCAACTAAACATACAGCACCAAACAAGAATAAATCTTCCACCATTAAGCGTAAAGAGAATAAAGATGGTAAAAAGAATACAACAAGAAAGAAACAGATTGTGATTAAACATAATATAAATAAACGCAATTTCGTTAATGGCTGATATATACGCAATAAACTATAGAAATATAAGATGGCTGTTGCACAAACATAAACTGCATTCGCCCTTTCTTGGCTTAAAGAAAAATGTGGCTGTATATATTTCATTGCTATACTTAAAAGTAATACCGTAATTGCAGTAGGTAAAGCTTTAAGAAAAGCAGCTTTTAAGAAGTTACCCGCAACCCTTTCCTTACTCTTTTCCATTTGTAAGAAAAAGGTTGGTATACCTACTCCAAAAGCAGATATTATAGTTAATTGTATCGGTAAAAATGGATAAGCTACCCTTCCTACAAAAGTATAAATCGCAAGTAACATAGAAAAGATTGTTTTAATTAAATACATAGAGGCAGCACGCGAAATATTGTTGATGACGGTTCTACCTTCTTCCATAATTAATGGGAATTCAGAAAAATCATTATTCAATAAAACCATACTTGCACTATCTTTAGCCGCTTGCGCGCCTGCAACCATAGCTACACTTACATCAGCAGCTTTCAATGCAGGTACATCATTTACCCCATCCCCACACATTGCAACCTGATTGCCTTTCTTTTTTAATGCTAAAATCAATTCCTTTTTTTGTTCTGGGAGAACTCTACCAAATACTCTATAGTTTTCTACTAAAGTTTCATATTTCTCCTTTGTCTTTGATAAATCAACATAACATTCAGCTTTTTCTATTCCTGCTTGTTTTGCCAAAGAGGATACCGTCAACGGATCATCCCCAGAAATAATGATTAAATCTACCTTTTGATTTTTATAAAATTGGATTACTTCTTTTACATTCGATCGTAGGATATCTTTTACAACAATAAAGGCAACCGCCTCTAAATCATCGCTTTTTTCTTCTACTGTATTTTTTTTACTTCTACCCACAACAAGTATGCGATAACCATTTTGGCTATATTCTTTCATTTTTTCTTCTATATCTTTATTTCCTTTAGGAAACAAAAATGAATAGGCGCCAAAATATAGGCTACCCATATTTTCACAAGCCACAGCAGCATATTTCCTTTCACTAGAAAAAGCTAAAAAGTCATTTACTTTTAATGTAGTATCTTTCCCAAAATAATCCACTAAGGCAAGACTAGTCATATTGAATTGTGTTTCTTTAGAAAAATATGCCTTTAGTAGATCTTGCCAATAAGGATCTTTTTGTATTTCTACTACTTCTTCCACCTTCATCTTTCCTTCAGTCAGTGTGCCTGTTTTATCTAAACAAACAACATTTACACGCGCTAAAGATTCTATCGCATAAATATCTTGTACTAAAACATCCTTCTGAGCTAGACGTATTGTAGCAACAGCTAAAGCTAATGTAGTTAAAACAACTAAACCTTCTGGTATCATACCTACAACAGCAGCTACCGTACCCAAAATAGCTGACTTCCATGTCATCTGCAATAATGCATATTGTACATAATAAGAAAGGAAGCCTAGTGGCACAAGAATAATGGAAATGATACGGATTAGTTTTTCTAAATCACTATGTAAAATGGAACGCGCTTTTTTATAGGCTTTCGCTTCTTCTAATATACGGCTAGCAACGCATTCTTTACCAACACGTATCGCTTTAGCTTCAGCCATTGAAGTTACCACAAAGGTACCGCTATATACTTCTTGTCCTTCTTTTTTTTCTATAGCTTCTTCTTCTCCTGTTAATAAGCTTTCATCAACAGAAATATGCCCTTTAATGATTTCGGCATCAACAGGTATTTGCATACCACTTTCTAGATAGAACAAATCATCCACAACAATTTCCTTAGTGGATATTTCTTCAACCTTACCATCTCGTAATACCTTCACCTTATCTTCAACCAACAAATGCATACGGTCCAAGATTCTTTTCGCTCTTATTTCTTGTACAATACCAATACAGGCATTAAGAATCACCGTAAAAAAGAAAAGTCCATTCTGCAAATGTCCAGTTAAAAATACAAGGATAAACAAAACTAAATTCACAAAGTTAAAATAAGTTAATGTGTGCTTACGAAGAATTTCCATATAGGAATATTGTTCCTCTACATTTTCATTAACGAAATGCTTTTCTATTCTCTGTTTTACTTCTTCTTTTGTTAAACCTTTATACATGTTTTATTATATCCACCAAGTTCTGTTTAATGATTGCCCCTTTTTCTTGGATTTCTTCATTTGTATAACTTGCTACCTTTGTTGCAAAAGCCATTGCATTCTTTTGATCAATTACATAATTTCTAGCAATTGCATAGGCACTCGCAAATAAAGCTATACTTCCCTTTTCTTCCATCGGCATAAGCTGCATTTCTTCACCATCATAATAATATATTTCATCCTTTGGACTCATATAAAAAACTTCTTTTTTCCCAAAGTCATTATAGATTTTCTTAATTAGTTCATCTATTACTGCATCTTCTTTTTCTTCATATTGCATTAAGGCCTCTTTTTCTTCAATGAAAACAATAGGCTTTAAAGAAGATATTAATCCCCAATCCATTTCATCTTCCTTATGTGCCATAGCGACATAATATACAGGCACTTGTAAATATTGAAGAATAGCGATAATTTGTAATGCTTTATCTCCTTTTAACATTTCCCCATGCAAAATTACGGCTTCTATTTCTTCTGTTTCAAGATATTCTAATATATCTAAATCCACATCATATTCAATTTCTGTAGTACTTAGATATGCATCCGTGCCGTTTTCATATATCACTCGATAGGTTAAGCCATAAGGATAGTCTACTTCCTTATAGGGAATATCTAATTGTTTCAATTCCTTCTTTACCTTTTCTCCATATATGCCCCCTCCAACAACAACAGGCCATATAAATTCTTCATTTACTTGTTTTAATAAAAGTGCACTTTGGTAGCCACTACCACTTAAATATTCTTCTTGATTCCCTGTTTGTATATCCTCATTCGCACGAAATGGTGTATCGATATGCGTCAGCATTTCCATATGTACAGAGCCAATTAATACTATCTTTTTCATCCTCTTTCCTTTCCAAAAAGCCACCGTCCATATTCACATATAGACAGTGGCAGGAGGTGTTCTAATCGATGAATTAAAACACATCTATAGTATATCACAACAAAAGCAATGAAAAAAAAGCCTCTTAGAGACTTTTTTTATGGCGCAGGAACAGGGATTTGAACCCTGGCACCGTATTACCGATCTACGAGCTTTCCAAGCCCGCCCCTTCAACCACTTGGGTATTCCTGCAGTTGCTTATACATGTTATCATATTTTTGAAAAAAATCTATATCTTTTGTATAATTATAATTTAGTAGAGGTTTACAACAATGCAAGAGAAAACGAAATTGAAACTTGGGCAATGCCTAGAAGAACTCATTCAAACACGTCCTTTGGATAGAATCACAATTTCTAACATATCGGACGCTTGTTCCGTAAATCGACAAACATTTTATTATCATTTTCGCAATATTGACGATATGCTTGTATGGTATCTAGGAAAAGTCATTTTCCAAGAAGATGATGTAATTACGATAGATACATGGCCAAGGCATATATTAGACATTCTCAATAATATTAACGCACATAAGAATTTGGTTTACCAAGCCTTCCACTCCAAAAGCAGAGATGTTATAGAAGCCTATGTACATCGCCATATTGGTCAACCGATTTCTTTAATCACAAAAGATATCGCAAAAGATAAAAAAATATCCACAGAAGATATAGAATTTATTTCTTACTTTTTCACTAGCGCCTTTTGTGGAGTTTTAACAGGTTGGATTGATTCCAATATGATAAATGATAAAGATAAACTTTATCATCACATTGTTTTTCTCACAAATGGTTCCATTAAGGCTACTGTACAAAAGTATTCTCTATAGTCACTTCGGTGACTTTTCTTTTTTGAGAAAAGGTGTATGATTTTTGATATATGAGCGAAACAAAAAAAAGACAAACGAAAAAACTAAGCCGAAGTGAGCAAAAGATGGTTATTCTATTACTATGCATATCTCTTCTTTTTTTCGCCACAGGCTTCTTTTTAGAACATTCTCACAAACAATTCGAAAAAGATGAATCTTTACTCACTTTATTTCCCTTTCTTCATCATACGCAAAATAACACCCCCCAACAAAATCCAAATACAACTACAGCAACCCAATCCACCTTACTGATAGAAACTGATGATGCAGGATGGGAATATATTGATGAAACACTCTTCCTTGGTGACTCTAATACTGCACGTTTCTTGAGCTATGTAAGCAATGATGGCAGAGCCTTTGTATCAAACGAAAATACCATAGCCGTTGCTGGAATGGGGATTGAGGCAGTTAATTCCTTAGCTTGTATGGAATTTTCTTCTGGCATATATGCTATGCCTTATTCTGTATTTTTATTACAACCTAGACGTATTATTATGACCTTTGGCACAAATGATGTTGGCTTGTATACCTTCTCGATTGATCAATTTATCGCTACCTATATAGCTCAAATCCAATCCATTGTAGAAGCTTATCCTTATAGCGACATTATTGTCAATTCTATTCCCCCTGTCACCGCCTATACTTCCTACACTAATGTGAATAATTACACTATCCAACAAGCTAATGCTGCTCTACTTAAGATGTGTGAAGAAAACAATCTACATTATTTAGATTCTTACTCCTATCTTGTTAGTGGGGATTATGGTAATCCTGAATACTTTGATGGCGATGGCTTACATTTTAATCAAGTTGGTGTAAGTGCCTTATTTGATTATATTCGTACACATGCTTTAATTACAGATGATAGAAGACCACAACCGCTTAACGCAAAGCCTTATGTGATTGGTCCTAAAACAAATATGCTTATGATTGATCCTCTTACCAACCAAGAATTCCAACCTAATGTACTCAACCCCTATCAGGAACCTACTTATATTGAACCTACTCCAGAAATACAATATGAAGAACCTATTTATGAAGAACCAATTTACCAGGAACCTACTTCCGAAGAACCTATACAAGAAACACCAATTGAGGAATATCCTCAAGAAGAAGTTCCAATAAGCGAAGAGCCTACAACAGAAATGCCAATTGAAGATACACCGATTAGCGAAGAACCAATTGTAGAAGACAACACAATCACCCCTTAAAAAAAGACCTAGTTGCACCTAGATCTTTTTCTTTACCCTTTTATTTCATTAAGCCATAGCTTTCTAAAATGGCATTAAATTCATTCGATTGCGCAAAGCCTCGAATCACTTCAGCTCGGCTTTTTCCACTCTTTAATTGTGCTAGCCAATAGGCTTTCCCTCTTTCTTCCCCATTTCTTCCTAAAAATGTTTTATAACAAATATCCACGAATGTAGCTTCATCCTTTATACGATTCAAGAATTCTTGCGAATAAAGAAAGCCTTTAGTTACTGCCTCAATAGCAGCTTCTTTAGGACTAGGTGCATTCATGATTTGATTAAGCCAATATTGTAAACCATCATCTTCTGCAATTCTTCCTAAGATATTCATATATAAACTAGAAACAAATGCTTCTATTTTATCTTTTTGTATATAATCTGATGCAGATATCTGAATCGTACCTCTTTCTAAGCCATATGTATCGCATAATTGAGTAAATTCATTACTATCAATAAAGCCTTTTAGAATCGCATTTCGACTCATAACCTTCGCCAATTGATTTAACCAATACGCTTTTCCCGTAGGATCTGCTTCACGCCTCAATATCGTTTTGTAACAACGTTCTATAAATTCTTCATCACTCCAATTCGCATTTATTGCCTCATGGCTATTGAAGAAAGCATAGACTACTTCAGCAGCACTATTCTGCTTAGTTACTAAGCGATCATTCCAATAGACTAAACCTTTTTCATCTGCCTTTCTACCTAAGATTTCCTGATATAAATCCTTCACAAAAGCCTGAGTAAGACTATCACTATCTTGTATAGCATCCTCTTCTATTGCATATAGAGATATAGGTTCAACAACAATAGAAAAAAGATTCAATGCAATTACTATAGTTAATATACGAATTATCCTATTTTTCATTTTAAAATACTCCTTCTAGACCTACTCTAGCACCATGCGACATAAAGTCAACGAATAAAGTAAAAAAAATCCACTATTTCTAGTGAACTTTTTCATGGTGGTCCCAGGCAGAATTGAACTGCCGACACATGGATTTTCAGTCCATTGCTCTACCGACTGAGCTACAGGACCAATGGTTGCGAGGGGAGGATTTGAACCTCCGGCCTCCGGGTTATGGGCCCGACGAGCTACCAGGCTGCTCTACCTCGCGATAATCAGTTTTTAAGAAATGGCGGAGGAACTGGGATTCGAACCCAGGCGCCGGTTTCCCGACCTACCGGTTTTCAAGACCGGACCCTTCAACCACTTGGGTACTCCTCCACAGTGGACCCTGAAGGACTCGAACCTTCGACCAATCGGTTATGAGCCGACAGCTCTGACCAACTGAGCTAAGGGTCCGTGCCGGGTTTGCACGTGCCGATACGCACTTAACAAGAAATGGTAGCGAGGGTGAGACTCGAACTCACGACCTACCGGGTATGAACCGATTGCTCTAG
>JAFVFM010000090.1 GCA_017475415.1 Solobacterium sp. | reverse complement strand
GCTAACTTCTGTCAATACATGATCATAACCAATTTGAAGATGATCAACACTCAATACTTTTTCTCCACCTTTTAGATTAGGGGTAAATTTCGCATGAAAGACTTTCTCATCACTTTGATCTAATTCAATTTTTTCCATACGATCTAAGTATTTGATTTTCGATTGTGCAAAGGCAGCCTTATTCTTTTTATAACGAAACTTTTCAATTAACGCTTGCAAGCGAGCGATATCTTCTTGTTGGCGCTCATAAGCCCTCATATTCCGCTCCATGTCATTTTTCTTTTGCTCGACAAAAGAGGAATAATTGCCACTATATTTTTTCATGCGTGAGAATTCCAAATCATAAACCACTTCTACAATACGATCTAAAAACATACGGTCGTGGGATACTAAAACAACAGCTTTTGGATAATTGCGTATATAGCCTTCTAGCCATTCAATCGCTTCAACATCTAAATGGTTCGTTGGTTCATCTAATAACAATATATCCGGCTTAGACAACAACAATTTCGCAAAAGCAATGCGCGTTTTTTGACCACCAGAAAACTCACCTATTTTTTTCTCCATATCACTAAGGGAAAAGCCAAATTTAGAAAAGACCGTTTTCATTTCTGCTTCCCACTGGTAGCCACCCATGACTTCAAAACGCTCTTGCATATCTGCATATTGTTTTAATATTGCATCATTTACTTCACTT
The DNA here is from genome assembly GCA_017475415.1 of Solobacterium sp. Lineage (GTDB taxonomy): Bacteria > Bacillota_I > Bacilli_A > Erysipelotrichales > Erysipelotrichaceae > Bulleidia. The sequence goes on along the minus strand of JAFVFM010000090.1, from coordinate 853 downwards.
GCCATACGCTCTTCTAATTCACGCATGCGCTTTTCTAAGGCAAATACAGGCTCATAAATACTCATTAATTCTTCACGCACTGTAACCTCATCATTAGCGATTACCTTTTGTGCTAAATAGCCTATACGAATATCATTTGCCTTATTCATATTTGCTTTATCAAAACTCTCTTCTTCGCACATACAGCGCAAAAAAGTGGTCTTACCTGAGCCATTTCTTCCTACAATCGCTATCTTCTCGGTATTACGTATTTCAAAATTTACATCTTCGAATACTGTTTCTACACCATAATATTTACTTGCTTTAGTAACTTGATATAACATACCTAGAGATAGTACCATTTCCCATAAAAAAAGTCATCCAAGTCAAAGAAAAAGTAGCAGTTCATTTCTGCTACAATTTTAATCTTTAATTTCAATTTCTAAATCCTTGAAGAACGCTTCTGTACCTGTATCTACATAAAAGCCCAAATATCCTTCTTCTCCTACACCGTGTTTCAAATCATTCACCACTAATGTTGGCTCTTCTTGTCCATTGATATAAAAGGATGCCTTATCATCTTCTATAATAGCTTTTAATGTAACCCATTCATTTAAGCCTTGTTGTATAGGTGCCTCATATCCTTGAATATTATGTTCACGAAAATAGGCGAAGGTATAACCAGGATAGGAAAAATATTGACTACCATGCGAATGACGAATAGGATCCGGATGATTTCCATTGGTTGGGCGAATATAATAGGATTCAAATTCAGAGCCCTTTTCATTCACACGGAAAACAATTCCAATAAAACCTCGCGCAAAATCTGGAGCATCTGGTAATAAACGAGATAACATCTTCACTTTAATAATTC
>JAFVFM010000089.1 GCA_017475415.1 Solobacterium sp. | reverse complement strand
TATCTATTTCAAAAATAAATATTACATTTTCGCATCCATGCAGTTAAAGGTATGGGTGTCCGAGGATTTGGTGAATTGGCAGAGTCATCTATTACCAAAAGATTTACCTTTATATGATTATGCGCCAGATGTATGTGTGGTAGGCGATTATGTTTACTTTTCTGCATCGAGAAGAGAAGAAAAATGCGATTATTATCGTACAAAAGATATAATCCATGGTCCTTATGAAGTGATTTCAGGAACCTTTCCATTTTGGGATCCACATATGTTCTTAGATGATGATGGGAGATTATTTTTCTATTATGGTTGTTCCAATGATACACCAATTTATGGTATGGAAATCGATAAAGAAACTTTACAACCAATTAGTGAAGTAAAAGAATTAATCTTTGGTAACCCATATGAAAATGGTTATGAACGAATTGGTGATGAAAATACAGAATTCCCTGCAAGTGAAGAAGAAATTGAAATGGCTTTTGAAGGTTATGTAAAACGAGCAGGTATGTCAGTAGATCAATTACCAAAAAATATAATTCCTTATATTAAAGGTATGTTCAGTAAAAAGCCATATATTGAAGGCGCTTGGATGACTAAGCATGATGGTAAATATTATTTCCAATATGCTACACCAGGAACACAATATGCTATTTATGGAGATGGCGTTTATGTTGGTGAAAGTCCACTTGGTCCATTTACTTTAGCATTAAACAATCCTTATTCTTTTAATCCAAGTGGCTTTATGACAGGTGCTGGTCATGGCTCTACTTTAAAAGATGCAGAAGGAAGATATTGGCATACTTCAACCATGCAGATAAGTCAGAATCATGACTTTGAAAGAAGAGTGGGCTTATGGAAAGCAGGCTTTGATGAAGATGGGAATTTATATTGTGATCAACGATATGCAGATTGGCCTATTGTAAAAGAAGATAAAGCTTTTTCTAAACCTAGATATATGCTACTCAGTTACAACAAACCAATTACTGCCTCCTCTTATGAAGAAGGTAAAGGGGCAGAATTAGCGGTAGATGAAAATTCTAAAACATGGTGGAAGGCGAATAGTAATGAAAGTGGTGAATGGTTGATTTTGGATTTAGAAGAAGAAAGGACTGTTCATTCTATTCAAATTAATTTCGCTGATGATGAGATTAAAGACCAACAGCCTGCCGGAGAAATTATCGGTACAAGTCAAGCAAGATGGATTGATGATCGAAATCATAAAACGAGATGGAAATTAGAAGCTTCTTGTGATAAGGAAAATTGGGTGGTTCTTCAAGACAAGAGTGAAGTAGATACAGACTTACCACATGACTATGTTGTATTAGAAAAAGATGCAACATATCGTTATATCAAATTGACAATACTAGAAGTTCCTATGCAACAAAATCCATGTATTTCTGGGCTAAGAGTATTTGGCTTAGGCAATGGTAGTGCACCTAGCGCAGTAAATTATGAAGTAGAGCGTAGTAATGATTTAGATATGCGTGTACAGATAAACGATGAAGCTAAAGGACATCTTATTCTTTGGGGTGAAAGTGAAGATAAGCTATATCATAGTTATTTAACCTATAAAAAAGATGTGCGTATTGGTGCATTAGTGAAAGGGCGTAATTATTGTGTCAGAGTAGACGCTTTTAATGAAAATGGTATTACAGAAGGAGAAGTAAAGGGAGTATGACAAAGGTCAAATTACCAAAGGGATTCTTAATTGGTGCTGCTACTGCTGCGCATCAAGTAGAAGGGGATA
>JAFVFM010000012.1 GCA_017475415.1 Solobacterium sp. | reverse complement strand
GAAGATGAATTTCGCTGTTATGTATCGGTTGTAGTAAAGAAGTATAGCTTAGAAGAAGAAAAAGAATTCATCCATTTTTTAACAGAAGATATAATACGAAAAACACATAAACCATATATTGTCATTGACCGTTTTAATGGGCTATCACTCGATGCCTTTTCTTATGCTGGTTATTATGCAAAAGGTAATACTTATCAAAAGAAGGTAGATGCATATCGCTTAAAATTAGAGGATGATATTTTTGACCGTGAAGGTTATATCATTCATCAAGGAAAGATGACGAATGTTCCTTTTGGTTGGTTCAAAAGCGATTCTAGAGGCTGTGGTTGGATAGGTGCCTATAATTTATTACATTATTTAGGTATAGCAACAACGATAGAAAAATGTGCTAGTGAACTTTCCCATTTATCGATTACGGGTAAAATATTTGGACAGGATTTATTTACCTTATATCATTGGTTAAGAAAACAAGGTGCGCCAGTTAAATTAATGTTGATTTCTCGTTCACTTGTTATACAAAAAATGAAGCAGAGTGAAGCAGGTATACTTTTATATACACATAAACGTGGAGCACATTATACAATGTATCGCTATTATGATGAAAATACCTTACAATTCTATAATGCCATTTATGGCCGTAAGAACCATAGGATAGGGGCTGAGAAGTTTTTTAAAGATTTTGTCTTATTACCTATTGGCATGTTAATTTATGTGGAGTAAGTCATGATTAATACAATTGTACATATTGAAGAAATAGAATTTGAGGAAAAAGATCCAGGAAGCTTATTAGATAGTATCGAAAAACGAGGTATAGCGATTCCTGTTCATGTAGAAAAAATAGAAAATGGATATCGTTGCATAGATGGCCATAAAAGATTAAGTGCAGCGAAAATGTTATATAAAAAAGAAGAAAGGTTTGCGCGTATTCCCATTATGATACTCAATGATTTTTCTAAATCGGGAAGTAGCTTTTGGGGAAATACGCAAAATAAACATTAATTATGGAAAGATTACAGAAAGTAATAGCGAAGGCGGGTATTGCCTCACGTAGAAAAGCAGAGGAATTAATCGCTGCTGGTAAAGTAAAGGTAAATGGTAAAGTCGTTAAAGAAATGGGAATACAGGTTTCTAGCAGTGATGAGATTCGTGTAAATAACCAATTAATCCAGACTGAAAACAAAGTGTATTATTTATTGAATAAACCGGCTAAAACTTTATCTACAGTAAGCGATAATCATGATCGTCCTACGGTTATGGATTGTTTTGAAGGGATTAAGGAAAGAATCTTTCCTGTAGGGCGCTTAGATTATGAAACAACAGGTATTTTGTTGATGACCAATGATGGTGACTTTGCCCAAAAGATGATGCATCCTCGTTCCCATATGCAAAAAACATATCATGTTGTAGTAGAGGGTGTATTTACAGATGAAATGGCTAAGATATTAACAAATGGTATCATCATTGAAGGCAAGAAGACTTTACCAGCTATTGTTGAAATTGTTGCACGCTCGAAAAAACGGAATCGGAGTGAACTTAATATCACGATATTTGAAGGAAGAAATCGTGAAGTAAGAAAGATGATGGAATATTTTGATTGCCAAGTAAGGCATTTAAATCGCATTGCCTATGGCTTTTTAGAATTAGGAAATCTAAGGCAAGGCGAATATCGTAAATTAAGAAGTTATGAAGTAAGAAAATTAATTCCTATTGCAGAAAAAAAATAGAAGTCTTTATTCTTGGATAAGGGCTTCTATTTCTTCTTCATTTGGGTCTATATAGATAGTTTTATAATTCGTTAATTGAACTAGGCCCATTTTACTACCAGGTATGCGTTTAAGATTTTTTACAGGGCAATAGTCTACAGGAACAGAAGAGGAATATCTACCTTGTGAATAATATGCAGCGATATTAGCAGCTATGCGTAAATCTTCTTCACTTGGTGAT
>JAFVFM010000088.1 GCA_017475415.1 Solobacterium sp. | reverse complement strand
TTTGTTTATTCTCTTTTGGCAAGGTTTTGCACAAAAAAAGCACACAAAGTGATAAATATGAACACTGTGTGCATTTGTTGAATTAAGCACAATATTCTTTTAAATATTGGTTAATCTTTTCCTTCATATCTGCTTTACATGGTTTACATAAGTCCATAGTAGCAGAACCATCAACAAGTTTTGCTGCCATACCTGAACAGCCAGGGTTACCGCAACCACCACAGTTATAACCTGGCAACATTGCAAGTACATCTTCAACACGTGTATCTGGTTTTACATATAATTTTACACTTGCAATACCTAGAAGTAAGCCGATGACTCCTCCTAGTACTAACATTAAGATTACTGCCTTAACGATTTCCATTTTCTTCACCCTTCCTTTGTTTACTGCGAATTGCACAATCGACTATACCACAGGTAGCACATTGAGGAGTTAAATCCTCACAACCCTCTGGTACAGGCGTTGCTTGATTTGCTCGATAGAGCCAAACATTGATACCGAATAGACCTACAACAAGAATTACAGCAACGATTATACTAAGTGGACTCATTATACTAAACCAGCTAGTGAAGAGAAGGCTAATGCCATAATCGCAGCGATAATGAAGGCAATCGGATTACCTTGGAAAGCTTTAGGAATATTATTGCCTTGTAAACGTTCGCGAATAGTCGCAAATATTACTAGCATGAGCATAAAGCCACCTGCGATACCTAATGAATTCACCATTGTTTCAATTAGGTTATAGCCTTCTGAAATATTATTTTGTGCAGCATATAACACAGCACAGTTTGTTGTAATTAATGGCAAGTAAATACCAAGTTGTTGATAGAGCGAAGGAGATGTTTTCTTAATAAACATTTCCACAAATTGTACAAAGGCCGCTATGAGTAAGATGAAACAGATTAATTCCATATATTCTAATTCAAGTGGCACGAGAACAAATTTATAGAGTAACCACGCTAGTACAGAAGCACCAAAGATAACGAAGATTACGGCTAAACCCATACCAATTGCTGGTTCAACTTTGGAACTAACACCAATAAATGGGCATATACCAATGAATTTTGCAAGAATAATATTATTAATGAGCAATGCACTTAAGAATAAAGTAAATAAATTCATTATTTTGTTGCTCCTTTCTTTGTTTCTTCTTTTTCTAAAGTATCCAAATGATTTTTATATGCTGCAATACAAGCAGCTAATACCGCAAAGGTTAAGAAGGCACCTGTTTGCCCTGTAAATAAAGGAATTTCATAACCCTGTGGTAATAAGCGAATATCGAATATTGTCGCATTATTGAATGGATTAGATAAAGATAAACATCCTGTACCTAGTAATTGGCGAATAAAGGACATCGCTAGAATACTTAATGTATAAGATAAGCCCATCATTAAGCCATCCATTGCGGAAGCCCCAACTGAGTTCTTTGAGGCAAATGCTTCAGCACGGCCAAGAATAATACAGTTTACGACAATCAAGTCAATGAAGGCACCAAGTGCTGTATATAAGCTAGGAGCATAAGCTTGAATGACCATTTTTACAATCGTTACAAGCGTCGCAATAATAACAATATATACAGGGATATGAATATCATCTGGTGTAATATTACGTACTAAGCTAACAAAAATATTTGAGAATACTAATACGAAGATTACCGCAACACCCATACCTATCGCATTATTTAGGGTAGTTGTTATTGCTAAGGAAGAACAAATTCCTAAATAGAGTCCGAATACGGGATTTTCAACTAATAATTTTGTAAAGAAGCCTTGTTTCTTTTCCATATTCCTACCTCCTATTCCCCACAAGCCGCAAAGGCAGCTTGTATCATTGCTCTAAAAGATTGTGAAGTAATAGATGCACCACTGACATTATCTAATTCAGCAGTTTGGCCAATGCCGTTATACATTGCTAGATTATCATCTGAATAAGCCCCATCTCCTACTTCATCACCATAGTCACCAGTTTTTTCTACTTCGAAAGCTTTGACTGTTTTTGTTTCTAAATCAATTGTTACCTTCGCCTTGTTTTCTTTATCACCAAAACCTAAGGCTGTACAATTCACAACTGCTGTTACTCCATCATTACTTTCTACTTCAGCACTTGCCTTATGCGCACTTAAGTCTTCTGCAATTAAGCCTGTAGCTTGTTTACCTTCAGAAGAACTACCTTCTTCATTTATTGCAGCAGGTCCACCAAAGGCTTTTAAGGCTTCACTTACCATCGCTCTAAAGGATTTAGATGTAATTGTCGCACCACTAAGATGATCAATAGTGCTTTCTAATGTTGCGCCAACATAATTTGCATAATTCTCATCGGTATATGCTTTATCACCAACTTCATCCCCATAATCGCCTGTTTGTTCTGCAACAAAGGCACTTACTTTTGCATCATCTACCGTTATAGTAGCCTTATTTACTTTTTCACCAAAGCCAGTTGCACTACATGCATATACAGCTACCTGCCCATCACGGCTTTCTTCTGTACAACTTGGTTTAGCATAAGAAGAATAATCTTCATCAGCTAAAGTAAGCTTTACTTCTTCTTCCTTTTCTTCATTTGCGGATGTACCACCCTCTAAGGCTGCTTTAATCATAGCCCTAAAGGATTTCGATGTTTCTGTTGCTCCAGATACATTATCAATCTTTGTATCTAATGTTGCGCCAATATAACGTTCTAATTCGCTATAGGCTTCTTCACCCATACCATCGCCAAAGTCACCTGTTTCTTCTGGTTCAAAGCTTTCTACTTTACCATCTTTCACAACAACTTTCGCTTTATTTTCTGCGCCTCCAAAGCCTAATGCTGTACATACTTCACCATCACAGCTAGCCTTTCTATCGCTTAAGTCTTCTTCACTTAAGGCAACTGCTTCAGGTTCTGCTGGTTTTTCTGGTTCCGCATTAGGATCATAGGAGATTCCTGCAATATTATTGAAGATTGCTTTAGCAGCACTTACCGCATCATTTACTGCAGCACTTGTAATGGTAGAACCTGTAATTAATGGAAGTGGATCACTAGATGTTAAAGCTTTTACTTGTTCTACATAATCCCCTTCAAAACATAAAGCACCCTTACCTGGTGTTTCTAAATGTTCTAAGCCTTTATAGCCGGCAACTGTTCCATCATTGTTATACCCAATCATAAACTTAAAGTCGCCACCATAACCTTTATTATGGAGAGTAAAGATATAGCCTTTACCTTCTGCTTCATATATGCCATCAATTAGGCCTGTTTCATCTTGAGAAATATAATCTTCTGTAACATCTTTAAATGTTCCATCTGGATAAATTTCTTTTAAACTTGCTTCTACAGCCGCGATTGCATTACGTTCAATAATTGGTTTTGTTACACCATTAACTAGGGATAACAATAAGCCACATACTGTACAAACTATCGCTAATAAGACTGCTTTATAAAGAGCTGAATCTTTCTTCATCATCATTCACCCCCTTATTTCCCCGCAGCTTCTAAAGCTGCTTTTACCATTGCACGGAAGGACTTGGATGTTTCTGTAGCACCAGTTACATTATCAATTATTGTATCTAATGTAGCACCTACATAACGGTCAGTTTTGTCATAAGCATCATCGCCCATTTCATCTCCATAGTCACCTGTTTTTTCTGCTTCAAAGCTTTCCACTTTGCCATCTTTCACAACAATTGTTGCCTTATTTTCAGCACCACCAAAGCCTAATGCTGTACATACTTCACCATCACAACTCGCTTTACGTTCACTTAAATCTTCTTGATTTAAGGCAACTGCTTCAACTGCTTCACTTGATGTATTTTCAACAACTACTGGCTCTTTCGCTTGGGCTGTTGCACCACATAATACAGCAATTAAACCTGCTATAACAGAAGTGATTAATACTTTATTTCTCAATTTAGAAGCATCTTTAATTTGATTACCATCCATAAATTGGTCGATAGCAGGTACTAACATATTCATTAATAAGATTGAAAATAATACACCATCAGGTAAATTTGCTCTCCATCTTAAAATTAAGGTTAATGCCGCAGCACCTACAGAATAAACAATTCTACCTGGAATACTTAATGGTGAAGTAACTGGATCTGTCAACATAAATACAGCACCGAATAATACACCACCACCTAAGGTATTAAATAAGGCAAAGCTTAAACCTGTTCCTTGCACAAAGCCAACAATTAAGGAAATCACAAAGATTGCACATAAGTAGCTAGCTGTTGTTCTCCAACAAATGTCTTTACGCCAAATTAAGAAAGCTAGACATAATAAGATAAGTAATGCACAAGAGCCACCAATAACACTTGTATAATTGCCCAACAACATATTGATAAAGCCTGGCTTTTCAAATACACCATTTTGAAGTACCCAGCCAAAGCCATTCGCTGTTGTCATTGGTGTCGCACCACTTACTGCATCAAATACTTTTCCTGTGACAGAAGCACTATTGGATGCCGCAAAAGCATTCATAATAATTGCTTCACCAAAGGCAGCTGGATTGAAAATATTTTGTCCAAAGCCACCGAAGACGAGCTTACCAAATAAGATGGCGATAATCGTAGATATGATAACTGCATAATAGCTTACATCAATTCTTGTGATACAAACTAAAATCAATGCAGTAATCCAGCCATAAGAATGTAAAATCGCTTGTTTTACATCTTTAGCTTTCATTGCCTTATAATAAACAAATTCTGTTAATACGGCTGCTGCTACCGCAAAGACAGCCATAAGTACAACTCTTAAGCCGATTTCTAATCCAAAATTTATACCATAATAAATAGCCGAACCGCATAACACAACGCATAGACATAGGCATAAATCAAACATGATGCCTGTTGTTGACTTTGTATTACGGTAATTAGGAGACGGTTTAAAGGTAAATTTCATATTCTTACTTAGCCCCCTTCTTTGCGTTTTGTAGTTGCAAATATTTCTTTGCACGACGTACATTTTCTGTTACGGCAATCTTAGATGGGCATACCCATGTACACATACCACATTCAATACAATCCATAACCGATAAACGATTGAGTCTTTCCACATCATTAATCTTGCCCGCTTCTTGAATACGTACTGGTTGTAAGCCAGATGGGCATGTTTCTGTACATCTACCACAACGTAAACAATTCACTTCGTCAATTGGATCATTTTTAAGTACTGTAATACCGTTGTTTGCAAGACCTACCACAAATTGATCATTTGGAATAGCCTTACCCATCATAGGGCCACCTGCAATCATTAATACATCTTCTACGCCATCTTTATAACCGCCAATTGCATCAATGATTTCGCATGTCTTTGTGCCGATAGGTACGCATACATTGCGTGGTTGTTTTAATGCGTCACCAGAAATCGTTAAATATTTCTTTGTGATAGGACGGCCATTCATTAAGGCATCACCTAAAGCAATAGCAGTCGATGCATTATTCACAATACAACCAGCTTCAATTGGCAGTTTATCATAACGCTTTTTCGTTAATTGATATACCAATGTTCTTTCCCAACCCATCGGATAAATATCAGGTACTGTACGAATTTCAATTGGCGTATTCGCAAAAGCAGCTTTTAATGCAGCAATTTGTTCATGTTTATCTTCTTTAATCGCAACACAGCCCGCCTTAGCCTTGCTCAATTTAAAGAAAGCTAATGTACCTGTTTTAAGTAAATCCATGTTTTCTTCAATATTGGCTTACTCTGCTGTTAAGAATGGTTCGCATTCTACGGCATTGATGATAAAAAGATCAACATTTTCTGGTTTTTGGTATTTTACATAAGTTGGGAAACCAGCCCCACCTAAACCTACCATTCCACTTGTTTTTACGAATTCTAACAATTCTTCCCATGAAGCTTTTTCATAATCTATCGTTTCAAAAGACTTTACTGCTTCATATTTATGATCATTTTGAATTTTCAAATGATCAGCAGGAGTCATCGCAGAAGTCATGAATTTTTCTATTGCAGTTACTGTTCCTGATACACTAGAGAACACTGGTACATAGAAATGATCATTTCGTTCCGCAATCTTTTGACCCACTTTTACTTCATCACCTACTTCAACAAGAGGCACAAATACCGATGCATTACATGCTAAAGGTACCCAAACATATTCTGGATCTATGCTTTTGAGCACAGGCTCATGTTTGGTGAGTTCCTTCTGTCCATCAAGGTGATGATTCATTGGTCCTGTTAAAAATGACATATGATCTATCCCTCTCCTTTTATTAAAACGCGTAAATTATAACATTTTTTACATGCTATGACTATAAACGTGTTATACTTCTATCCGTTATGAAAGTAAAAAAAATAGTACAAATAAGTTTTCTTTCTTGTTTGATTTTATGTGGTTGCTCAAGCCCAAAAGAAGAAAGCAAAACGCCAAATGAAACAAACACAAAAGAATTGAAAGAATATTCTAATATGGCTTTTGATGCCGGCTTTGATACCATCTATAGCTATAAAGAATATGGTTATGATGAAGAACTTATGCGCAAGCATTTTGACATAGGTGTAGAGTTATTTAGCTCCTACAATAACTATTTCGACATCTATAACGATTATGAGGGGGTAAACAACTTAAAAGCCATTAATGATTCTGCTGGTAAGGAAGCAATTAAAGTTGATCAAGAAGTAATAGATTTACTTAAAGAAGCAAAGCTTTTCTATGACCTTTCAGATGGCGCTTTTGATATTACAATGGGGGCCGTATTAAAGGTTTGGCACAAGTATAGAGATCAAGGGATAGCTTTAAATGAAGAAAACAAAAAGGGCCCTATTCCTAGCGAAGAAGAATTAGAAAAAGCGAATGCTTGCAAAGGCTGGGATAAAGTGGAAATTAATGAAGAAGAAAAGACCGTCTATATCATAGATCCTTGTGTATCATTAGATGTAGGTGGTATAGCGAAAGGGTATGCTGCCGAACAAATCGGTCAAGAAATATTAAAAACAGATGTAGAATATGCAAGTGTTAATGCAGGAAGAAATATACGCACATTAAAGACAAAGCCAAATAATCAACCTTGGCGTATAGGTATCGCTAATCCTAGTGGCGAAGATTCTATGCTGATCATGGAATCTATTACAGAAAATTCCTTTGTGACGAGTGGCGATTATGAACGCTATTATATTGGTGAAGATGATAAACTTTACCATCATATTATTGATCCAAAAACCCTCTTCCCTTCCACCTATTATCATAGTGTTTCCATTATGACACTTGATTCAGGTGCAGCAGATTGTTTAAGCACTACTTTATTCTCTTTAACAGTAGCAGAAGGAAAAGAAGTATTGAAACGTTATACAGAGGAAACAGGCAATGCTGCAAGTGCAGTTTGGATTATGGATAAAGATAAGGCACAGGATTGTTTAGGCAAGGAAATGGATCAATATTTTATTGCCTATACAGAAGATATGGAGGATAAGTTAGAATGGAAGAAATCCTAGAAATACTCATTGATACCACTTTAGATGTACTCAAAATAATTCCTTTCCTTTTTCTTACTTATCTTCTATTAGAATGGTTAGAAAAACAAACAGATAAACGCTTCGAAGAAATATTAAAAAAACACAATCGCTTATCTGTTTTATATGGAGCTTTGTTGGGTTTATTTCCATCCTGTGGCTTTTCTAGTGCCGCCTCTTCCCTTTATGCAACAGGTGTAATCAGTGCTGGCGCCCTAACAGCAGTATATTTATCCACAAGTGATGAAATGTTAGCGATTATGCTCAGTAACCAAGCACCCTTTTCAAAAGTCTATCCTATCTTACTCACCAAATTAATCATCGCGATACTTGCTGGATATATACTCCATTTTATGGGTAAGAAAAAAGAAATTGCGATCAGTGATTTCTGTGAAAGAGAAAATGATGACCATAGTCATGGCATATTACATTCCGCTATCGGTCATACCTTACAAGTTACCTTATGGTTATTTATTATCACCTTACTATTAAATGCCTTAATTGAAGGCATAGGTTTAGAAAACATACAAAGTTTAATTACACAAAACCCACGCTTCTCCATTATCCTTTGTAGCTTAGTAGGTATGATACCAAGCTGTGCTTCTTCGATTATTCTTTCTACTCTTTATCTTCAAGATGTAATTCCTTTTGCGGCCGTATGTGCTGGTTTATTAGCCAATGCAGGTACAGGTGCAATTGTACTATTCCGTGTGCATCCAAAAATAAAAGAAAACATACAGATTCTCCTGTATGTTCTACTTGTTTCTTTACTTAGTGGTTGGATCTTACAGATGATACTGTAAGATTTTTTATGATTCGATTACTTTAATATACTCGATAATTGGCATTTCTTCTTCTAGAATCCTACCATTATGATCAATTGGTTTTGCATCTTTAGCAATCTGCAAAGCAATTTCTATTCCCTTTGTCACTTTACCAAAGGCTGCATACATGCCATCTAAATGTGGAGCGTCCGCAACACAGATAAAGAATTGACTACTAGCACTATCCATATCCTTGGCTCTAGCCATAGAAATTACGCCTGTTGCATGTTTGAGAGGATTCTCTATACCATTAGCGGAAAATTCACCTTTAATTGTCTTTAATTTCGCATAACTTGCTTCATCCTTTGGTGCACCACCTTGTATCATAAAGCCATCAATAATACGATGATATTTGCTTCCATCATAGAAGCCTTCCTTTACAAGATTCACAAAATTCTCTACCGATATTGGAGCAATGCTAGGATCTAATTCAATTTCCATTGTGCCATAATCTTGAACGCTCATTTCCACCATTATCTTCTCTTGAGATGGTGTTGTTTCACTTTGACTAGATGTTTCATTTGTCTTTTGCCCACAAGCTATCAACAATATACACATTAGAATTAAAGTTATCTTTTTCATTCTTCTTCCTCTTCCTTCAATAATTCCACTTCTACATCTAGAACTCTGCGTTCATCTACTTTCATAACGACAAACTTCGCATTTTGATAAGTAAAGCTTTGGCCTTCTTTTGGGAATTCTTCTAAATATTCTATGCACCAGCCACCTACTGTTTCACTTTCATAATCAAAGTCTTCTTCTTTCCAATGCATTAATTCAATTAAATCAGATACAGATGTATCTCCATCAATATGTAAAGTATCTTCATCAATCACCACAATATCTTCATCTACGATATCTGTTTCATCCCAAATATCACCAACCAATTGTTCTAATACATCTTCTAAACTAACAACACCTAAAGTACCACCATATTCATCACTGACAATCGCTAGATGTTGCTGGGAGTCTCTCAATGTTTCTAATACAGAAGGTAGCTTCATCGTTTTATATACATAATATGGTTGCATAAGTAAGCTTCTTAGATCTACTTCTTCTTGGTCTAAAGCTGCTTTCAGGAAATGGTTTAAGGATAAGATACCTATAATATGATCAATGCTATCTTCATATACTGGTATACGTGAAAATGGACAATTATTTATTTTTTCTAATATTTCTTCTTTTGTTTCCTCTACATCTAAAGCAATAATATCTACTCTAGCTGTCATTACTTCCGATACAGATATATCCGCAAAATCGATAGCTGCACTAACAAGTTCTGATGAATCTTCATCTAATACAGATTCATCTTCTGCTGTTTCAATAATGGAATGTAATTCCTCTACTGCAGCATCATTATCACTATTCTCCCCTTGTAGATTCTTAGTGATGAGATCGCATAACTTTACAACAATGAAGGTTATTGGCTTTAAGATATACATTAGGAATTGAATCGGCTTAGAAAAAGTCATCGCATATCGCGTAGCATTTTTCTTCGCACTAATCTTAGGTATTGTTTCACCAAAGATGATGACTAAGATGGTTAATACTAATGTAGCTACCCATGTATAGCTTTCCCCAAATAAGAGAATCACAAATACCGAAGCCATAGAGGAAGAGGCAATATTTACTAAGTTATTTCCTACTAGTATTGTAGATAAAGCATCATCAAAGTTATCCATTATCTTTAATGCCAGCTTTGCAACCTCACTTCCTTCATCTGCAGCATTTTCTAAGCGCACTTTATTCGCACTAGAAAAAGACATTTCAGAAGAAGAAAAGAAAGCAGAGAAAAGGATACATATTACGATTCCTATCAGTAGAACAATTTCAAAACCACTCATTCTTCTACCTCCTCGTCTTCAAATACCTCAATCTTCACACGTAAAATACGATTATCTTTCATCGTTTGTACACTAATTTTCGTATTGAGATAATCAAAACTATCGCCTTCTTTAGGAATATCGGTGAAGTTTTCAAACACCCATTCACTCATGAGCTTATTTTCTACTTCTTCTTCCTCTTCTTCAGTATAGTCTATATCTAAATCATCTAAGATATCGGTTACTAAATCAGAAGCATCTACACTATATAAATTCTTTTTGATTTCTATAATGGTTTCTTCTTTGAAATCATCCTCATCCCATATTTCTCCAACCAATTCTTCTAATATATCTTCTACTGTAACAATACCTAAGGTACCACCGTAGTTATCTGTTACTATCGCAATATTGCTCTTTTCTTTTGACATAGAAGGTAATACATCATCAATCTTAGCTGATTGATGAATAAAGAATGGCTTATCCATTAGTTTACGTAAATCTTCTACATTCTCACCTAACAAGTAAGCCTTCATATATTTGCGTATTTGTAAGGTGCCAATAATCTTATCAATTGTACCTTCATATATAGGTAAACGAGAATGGTTTGTATTCTTAATGATTTCCAACACTTTTTCTTTTGGATATTCTACATCTAAGGCTGTTAAATCCACACGGCTTGTCGCAATGCTTTCTACAGGTACATCTTGGAATTGTAAGGCAGAAGAAATGAGTTCCCCTTGTTCCTCATCTAATGTACCTTCTTTTGTCATATCCTCTATGATATTGTAGAGTTCTTCTTCTGTAACAGAAACTTCCATATCCCCTTTGGTAAGCTTAGTCACCTGGTTACCAATCCATGTCAGTAATAACGCAACAGGTTTTAAGATTGTCATAAAGAAAGAAAGAATAGAAGCATTCA
>JAFVFM010000087.1 GCA_017475415.1 Solobacterium sp. | reverse complement strand
GATTTGGTTCAACAGAATGAATAATCCATGCATTACCACCGATTATGCAATGATCACCAATTGTGGTATCTCCACCAAGTATTGTTGCATTAGCGTAAACGATAACATGGTTACCAATATTTGGGTGTCTTTTCCCACCTTTTACCAAATTACCTTCTTCATCTTTTTCAAAACTTTTAGCACCAATAGTTACGCCTTGGTATAGTTTTACATGATGTCCTAATATTGCCGTTTCTCCAATAACAATACCTGTACCATGGTCAATGCAGA
Source organism: Solobacterium sp. (assembly GCA_017475415.1). GTDB lineage: Bacteria > Bacillota_I > Bacilli_A > Erysipelotrichales > Erysipelotrichaceae > Bulleidia. The sequence goes on along the minus strand of JAFVFM010000087.1, from coordinate 1,650 downwards.
AATGTGTACCAATAGTAGCACCAGGATTAATATCTATACCTGTTTTTTCGTGTGCGTATTCACTCATAATACGAGGAATAAAGGGAATATTTAAACGATATAAAGAATGGGCTATGCGATAAATGAGTATGGCATAAAAGCCTGGATAACATAAGATGATTTCTGCCTTTGATTTAGCAGCAGGATCGCCGTCATAGATAGCTTGACAGTCGGTGGTTAATAAATAGAAAATATCAGGTAACATTTCCAAGAAGCGATTTACATCTTCTTCTATTGAATTGTTTTCATCAACCATTTCTTTAGCAATGCTGATTTCTTCTATTAATAATTCTTTTAATTTTTCATAAGCTGATTCTTGTGTATGGTTCTTATAATGGTAAAAATTAGGAAAGAATATAACTTGAATACATTTGATGATTTCAATGATGGAAAGTCTATTGTTTACGCGACAGGAAGAACATAATTCTTCATCTCTATGTTTATTGATTTTTTCCAATATATCTTTCATCCTTACTCCTTAATCAAATTGGTAGATAGATAACGATCTCCTGAATCTGGTAATATAATGATGATTTTTTTACCTTTATTCTCTTCTTTCTTGGCATACTTTATTGCAGCACTTAGTGCAGCCCCGCTAGAAATCCCAACGAATATGCCTTGTGTATAAGCGAAAGCTTGGGCTTTTTGATATGCATCTTCATCTTTTACACAAAGGATTTCATCATATATGGATTGATCTAATATAGAAGGAATGAAGTTAGCGCCAATACCTTGTATACCATGTTTACCAGAAGTGCCTTTGGATAATAGTGGAGAAGCTTCAGGTTCGACAGCGATAATCTTCGTTGAAGGGGACTTTTCTTTTAGATATTTACCAATACCTGTTAAGGTACCTCCTGTTCCCACTGTTGCGATTAATGTATCGATTTGTCCATCCATTTGTTTATATAATTCAGGTCCGGTTGTTTCATAATGCGCCATCCAATTAGAAGGATTATCAAATTGGGAAGGGATAAAGGCACTAGGATAGGAGGCGGCTAATTCATTTGCTTTTTGTACTGCTCCCGCCATGCCAAGAGCCCCATCACTTAATACAACTTTAGCTCCATAAGCTTGTATCATTTTTCTTCTTTCAATAGAAAAAGAATCTGGCATAACAATGATTACTTCATAACCTTTCGCTCTACCAATTGCAGCTAAACCAATACCTGTATTACCGGAAGTAGGTTCGATGATAACAGAGCCTTCTTTTAGTATGCCTGCCTGTTCTGCATCTTGTATCATTTTTAAAGCTGCACGATCTTTTATGGAGCCTGTTACATTGAAATATTCTAATTTTGCGTATAGTTCTACAGAAAGAGAAAAGGCTTTTTCAAATGCATTTAAACGCATAAGAGGGGTATTTCCAATTAATTCTTCTATATGATTTACAATATTCATTTTTTTACTCCTTATCTTCACTATTGTCCTGTTTTGTCCATGTATAGTCAACTATTTTACCCATGTGCGATGCATATTTTCGTTAAAAAGTGATAAAATATACATTGAAAAGAGGTAAAGATGTACAAAATAAATGATGTTGTTGTCTACAAAAGAGATGTATGTGTAGTCGTAGGCAAACAAAAAAGTGATTTTACAGGAGAAATGTGT
>JAFVFM010000086.1 GCA_017475415.1 Solobacterium sp. | reverse complement strand
TTAAAGAAGATTATTCTTTTTTTCATATAGAAGATTACACTCATTTAGACGAACTTTATTTTCTCTTTTCTATTGATGATACTCAATATTATTTACATCCTACCAATAAAACAAATACAACAATGACTATGCAGGAGTTCCGTAGATATATGCCTCGTGCTACCGCCTTTGCAGTATTAACCGCATATCATATCGCTAGTTGGCGTAAAGAAAATCATTAATGCGGATGTTGTGGACGAGAAATGGTAGATGATGAAAAAGAAAGAGCGAGAAGATGCCCTAATTGTAATCATATAATTTATCCAAAGATCTCTCCTGCTGTTATCGTTGGTATCGTAAATGATAAAGACCAAATTGTTTTAACAAAATATAAAGATCGTCCTTCCGTTGGCTATGCCTTAGTCGCTGGCTTTTGTGAAATTGGCGAAACAATAGAAGATACCATTAAACGCGAAGTAAAAGAAGAAGTCGGCTTAAAGGTGAAAGATATTACCTATTATAAATCTCAACCTTGGGCCTTATCTTCCTCATTACTATTGGGTTTCTTTTGTCGGGTAGATGGATCAGAGGAAATATATGTTGATGGCATAGAATTAAAAGAAGCTAATTGGTTTAGTAAGGAAGATATACCCGAATTCAGTGATACTTCTTCTTTAACTGCCGAAATGAAAAGAATATTTATGAAAGGAAATATACCATGGTAAATTTTAATGAAGTTTTTTACCAAATCTATACTTTAGGTTTTTGTGATGCACCGCTCTATAATGATGGAAAAAAAGAAAAGCGCATTTTACATATACTCGATTGGATAGATCATTTAAAAAAATTAGGAATTACTGCACTCATTTTTAACCCATTATTTGAAAGTGATAAACATGGTTATGATACACGTGACTTTTATACTGTAGATTGTCGTTTAGGTACAAATGCAGACTTTAAAAAAGTCTGTAAAGCCCTGCATAAAGCGGGAATCAAAATCTTCTTAGATGGTGTATTTCATCATGTAGGAAGAGGTTCCTATCTCTTTCAAGATGTAAAAGAAAAGAAATGGGAAAGTCCATATAAAGATTTCTTTTATATCGATTTCAACAATATCCAAAACGAAGACGGCTTTAGCTATGCCAATTGGGAAGGGCATCATGAATTAGTAAAACTGAATTTACAGAATCCTGCTGTAAAGGACTATCTATTAAAAGCGATTGATTATTGGATGGAGGAATTCTCCATAGATGGTTTACGTCTAGATGTAGCCTATAGCTTAGATCGTAATTTCATGCAGGAAATGGTACAGCATGTAAAAGAAAAAAAAGATGATTTCTTGTTTATTGGAGAGATGATTGGTGGCGATTATAATGTATTATTTAACGACGGTCATCTAGATTCCGTAACCAATTATGAATGTCGTAAAGGATTATATTCATCCATGAATTCACATAATTTATTTGAAATTGCCCACTCCTTAAATCGCCAATTCGGAAATGATCCTTGGACTCTATATCGCGGTAAACATTTATTATCCTTTATGGATAATCACGATGTAGATCGTATCGCTAGTACATTAGTCGATGAAAGAGATTTACCTTTAGCTTATGCCCTAATGTATGCCATGCCAGGTATGCCTTGTCTATATTATGGAAGTGAATGGAAGGAAAAAGCAAAGCGTACAAATACAAGTGATGTTGAATTAAGACCATATTTTAAAGAGCCAATTTGGAATGAACTTACCGACTTACTCGCTAAGCTAAATAGAATACGCAAAGACAATCCCGCATTAACTTACGGTAATTATGAACAAGTTTATCTTCAAAATGAGCAATATATTTTTTCACGTAAGGATGGGCAAGCAGAAATCTATTTTGTCATAAATATATCTGATGAAGAAAAAGATTTACCTATCCCATTTACCTTTACAGCAATTAATTTACTGACTCAAGAAAAGATATCTATTCAAAATAATATACATTTATCACCTAAATCCTTCCTCTTCCTTAAAGTCATTTAGCCACCAAAAAAGGTGCTGTAACATTTAAATAACTAAAGTGGTCCCTGTGATGAGAATCTCACTCATGTGTATAAGCATGTTGAAAGACATGGTGACGAACAAAAAGGCAGTCCTCAGTGAAGAGAACTGTCTCTGAAAACTATCCATTCGCGTCACATCTGCTAATTAAAACATCAACCAAGCTTTTGCCAGCATGTCGTAGAATTCCTGCGACGTACAAGGCTTACAGCCATCCTCTCTCATGAATCCGATGAATGCTTCATAATTAGATTGTACATTTGTCCATGCCTGCTGAAAAGTCTTGCCTTTATCAATCGCCTGACGAGCGTATTGTCTGACAAACTCAAATGTATCCATAGACTTCGTTTCATTCTCCCCATTCAGCCAAGCTTTGATTTCAGCAATCGCTTCAGGCGGTACGCCACCAGAAACAGTTTCCATCTTATTATCATCAATCAGATTCTTCTTTTCCATTTTTATACCTCCTGTCATGATAATATCCTCCAATAATTATCGCAAATTATCTTTACATAATTATATACGAACATACATGCATAGATGGCAATGATTTTGTGATATTTATGGATCTAAAGAACCCATTAATTTCACAATGGGAATTTAACAGTTGGATAGTTTAAAGACTATTCAATGAGGTTGAATCCTCTTTTTATTTTATATCCGCCATTAAAGCAGCCATATCTTTTGGTAATTCAGCAATCACTTCAATTTTTTCATTAGTGAATGGTTGAAGAAAAGTAAGTTGATAACAATGTAATGCAACTCTTTGTATAGATTCCACTGATCCCTCATATAAACTATCCCCTACTATAGGATAATTCAGGGCACTTAGTCCAGCGCGTATTTGATGGCTTTTCCCTGTTTGGATTTCTATCTTTAATAAAGAATTTTTCTCATTGTTAAAGACCACTTCATATTTTGTAATACAATCTTTTCCTTTCCAATCCACTCCTTTTCTTATTCCTTCTTCACGATAAAGCGAATACTTTAATACATCTTTCTTTTTTGGCATACTACCTTCCACAATAGCGTAATACTTCTTTTTCAGAAGACCTAATTGCCTTTGTTTTGTTAAACGAGAAGCTGCTTGTTGACTTTTTGCATAAAGAATAACACCAGTTACTTCATTATCTAAGCGACCTATCACTCTAACTTTTGTTAAACCATATTCTTCCTGTAACATTTTTCCTAAATGCTCATCTAGATATCCATGTGTTGCATGACATACTATACCTGCTGGTTTATCTACCACAATTACATCTTCATCTTCATAAAGAATTCGTAAACCATGTTTCTTATTATTTTCTGAGTTCTTTTCTTCTAGGAAACGAACTTCAACAACATCCTTTTCCTTAACGATATGATTGGTATAGACCTTCTTACCATTGCACAAAATACCATCTTCGATATATTTCAATTGGGATATTTCATGTTTTGATAAAGAAAAAAATAAAGATAAAACAGCCTTAATACTAATGCCGTCTTGTTTAGAATTCATGATTTGCGTTAAAATCTTTCTCATTTCTTATCCTTGAATTTGATTACGTAAATAGCTATCAATAAAGCCATATAAATCACCATCCATAACTGCTTGTACATTACCTGTTTCATAATTTGTACGTAAATCTTTAACCATAGAGTATGGATGGAATACATAGGAGCGAATTTGTGAGCCCCACTCATTCGCCTTAACTTCTCCGCGTAATTCTGATTCTTTATCTTTTTGTTCACGAATCTTTATCTGTAACTATTTCGACTTCAGCATATTCAAGCAAGCTTCACGGTTCTGTAATTGTGAACGTTGTGTTTGGCAGAATACTACAATACCTGTTGGCTTATGCGTCATACGTACGGCAGAGTCCGTTTTATTGATATGTTGACCACCTGCACCACTAGAGCGCATCGTTACAACATCAATATCTTTTTCATCAATTTCGATTTCAATATCATCCTCAAATTGAGGCATGATTTCTACAGAGGCAAAGCTGGTATGACGGCGAGCATTGGAATCAAATGGTGAAATGCGTACCAAACGATGCACGCCACTTTCTGCCTTTAAATAGCCATAAGCTAAGTCACCTTCAATAAGCACCGAACAAGATTTCATGCCCGCTTCTTCCCCATCTTGATAATCTAATACCGTAATTTTATAATTATGCCTTTCCGCCCAGCGCATATACATACGATATAACATCATCGCCCAATCCATCGCTTCTGTTCCACCAGCCCCAGGATGGATTTCTAAGATGGCATTATGATTATCATATTCACCAGACAATAAGACTTGAATTTCAAATGTTTCAAATTGACTCATCAAAGAGCGATATTCTTCTTCCAACAATTCGCTCATATCTTCGTCAAAATTAGCATTTAATTCACTTAAACCTTCACTTAACTCTTCTAAGCCACGACTTAAGTGGGCATGTGTTTCCAATAATTTCTTTAGTTGGTTAGTTTCACGAATCAATTTTTGTGCGGCCTTTTGATCGTTCCAAAAGCCTTCTTGATTCATGGTTTCTTCATTTTGTTGAATCGTTTTTTGTTTTGTTTCTAAGTCAAAGAGAGTGGCCAAGCGACTCCAATTTGCCTTGGCTACTACTTACATTTTGTCTCATTTCAAACAGTTCCATATTTCCTCCTTATGCCGCATTTTGTTCAACAACACGAATATTCATACAGAAGGTGACAATCTCTTGTGAAATAGTATGCATCATATCTTCGAACAAATCATATCCTTCTTCTACATAAGCTTGTAAAGGATTATGTTGAGCATAACCTCTTAAGCCTATACCACTTCTTAATTTATCCATTGTATCAATATGATTAGACCATGCACGATCAATTGTACGTAAGGCCATTTGTTTTTCTAAAGGTAAAATCTTTGTACGAACTGGTTCAATTTTATTTTCATAATATTCCCAAGCTTTATTTACACAAATTTCTGTCACTTCTTCTCTTGGCTTACCTTCTAATTCTTCTTTTTTCACGACATCCTTAAAACCGATATCGTCTAAGCCGGATAATAAACCATCCACATCTACTTCATGACTCTTTGAATCAAAGTTGATATGTGCACCTACCATATCAGAAACAATGCGTTTAAACATATCTTGAATTACTGCATGAACATCATCATTTTCTAAAATGTAATTTCTTTGTTCATACATGGTTTCTCTTTGTTGACGCATAACATCGTCATATTGTAAGAGTTGTTTACGTGCGTCATAGTTTACACCTTCCACTCTTCTTTGTGCACTAGAAATAGATTTTGTTATGGTCTTTGATTCAACAGCTGTGTCGCCAAGTGAAGCAAATAAGCTTTCCATTCTTTCCGAACCAAAGCGTACCATTAGGTCGTCTTGTACAGAAACAAAGAAACGCGACATACCAGGGTCACCTTGACGACCGGCACGACCTCTTAACTGATTATCAATACGTCTACTTTCATGACGTTCTGAGCCTAATACAGCTAAGCCACCCAATTCATAAACACCTTCGCCAAGCTTAATGTCGGTACCACGACCAGCCATATTGGTGGCAATGGTAACTGCACCTTGCTTACCAGCATTAGCGATAATATCTGCTTCACGTGCGTGATTCTTCGCATTTAATACATTATGTGGAATCTTTCTTTCCTTTAAATATTTTGAAATCAATTCTGATGTTTCTACAGCAATCGTACCAACTAAAACAGGCTGTCCTTTTTCATGTCTTTCTTTTACTTCTTCCACCAAAGCGGCATATTTAGCCTTCTTTGTGCCATATACTGCATCAGGATAATCGATACGTTGTACTGGTTTATTTGTAGGTATTTCTACAACATACATATTGTAAATCTCTAGGAATTCTTCCTCTTCTGTTTTCGCTGTACCTGTCATACCAGCTAATTTTGAGTAGAGACGGAAGAAATTCTGGTAGGTAATCGTTGCCATTGTTGTCGTTTCTTGTTTGATTGAAATGCCTTCCTTAGCTTCTACCGCTTGATGTAAGCCATCCGACCATTGTCTACCTTTCATCAAACGACCAGTATTTGCATCAACGATAACGATTTCATCATCTTCTTCATCAACTACATATTCCACATCTCTCATCATGATATAGTTTGCCTTTAATGCTTGGTTAATATGATGGAGAAGTTGAGTATGTTCTAAATTAAATAAATTCTCGATACGGAAAACTCTTTCTGCCTTCGCTACACCTTGTTCTGTCAAGTGCACAGAACGACTTTTTACGTCTAATTCATAATCTTCATTTTCTTTTAATTTCTTCACAAAACGATCTGCTTGTAAGTAATGATTCGCTGTTTGTTTCATCCCACCAGAAATAATTAATGGAGTTCTTGATTCATCAATTAAAATCGAGTCAACTTCATCGACTAAAGCGAAATTCAATTCTCTCAATACACGATCATTCACCGTTGTTACCATATTATCTCTTAGATAATCAAAGCCTAATTCGGAATTTGTTGTATAAGTAATATCACAATTATAAGCCGCTCTTTTTTGCGCAGGTGATAAAGAACGCAAATTCAAACCAACAGATAAGCCAAGAAAACGGTGTATTTGTCCCATCCACTGTGAATCACGCTCAGATAGATATTCATTGACTGTTACAACATGTACTCCTTTGCCTTCTAAAGCATTTAAATATACAGCCATAACCGATGTTAAAGTTTTACCTTCACCAGTTTTCATTTCCGCAATATCGCCACCCTGCATAACTGCAGCACCTAGTAATTGCACTGGATATGGGAATTCTCCAATCACTCTTCGACATGCCTCTCTAGCCGTCGCAAAAGCCTCCACAAAAATATCATCCAAAGTAGCTCCATTAGCGAGCTTTTCTTTTAGGTATGGTGTCATCGCCTTGAGCTCATCATCGCTCATTTGTTTATACTTTTCTTCTAAGTCCAAAACAGGCTGGATTTTCTTTTCTAATTTTTTGAGTTTTCGGCCATCTTCATTGAATAATCTGCTTAAAATATTTGCCATAAACCCTCCTTTTTTCTTACTAAATTAACCCTTTAATTATACTGATTCACTATCGAATTGTAAAACTGCATAATACGTTCTATTATACATTTCTGCTTAGTCCACAAAGGATGAATAGAAAGAGTATATAGCTTAATTTTTCCACTATATTCACTTAATGCCTCCAAGCAAGCAGATAAAGTGGATCCTGTTGTCATCACATCATCTACGATGACGATTTTTTCAGGTAATTCCACT
>JAFVFM010000085.1 GCA_017475415.1 Solobacterium sp. | reverse complement strand
TTTTTAGCTATTGGGATAATAACGGGTGCCAATGTAAAATAATGTACATGCACGACATCATAATCCGGATGATCTTTGAAGAACTTAAACCATGCTCTGATATAGGAAACTGCATTGAATATCCTAAATTTGGGCATGTGATAGAGATGTGAACCCAAGGAAAGAATCTCATCATCGTAATCACACTTTTTCTGCGTATGATTCACAAAATCCACATGGAACTCTTGCTTATTCATCTCCTTCAGATGGTTTATCATCAAGGTTTCTGCACCGCCTCTAACAGTCAAAGAAAAAACTTCTAAGATTTTTCTCATTCTTTCATCCTTATTTTTATAGAGTCAAAAATCATCATCAGAAGCCCAAATGGTAACAAAAGATATGTATAGGTAGGTAGCTTCTCACGCCAGTTTACTTTCTTTGCGAACCCCCAAAAACGCCAATAATTGCAGGAAACTTTTAGTTTCTTTTTCATTGAACAAAGATATGGCAACTGCTCCCTATATACCATGGTGGCGTAAGTCGGGGATTTTCTTCTGTTTATCATAGAATTGAGCGTCAACCCATCATTTAAATATTCATAATTATATATCACCTCATTAAAATACCTAAGTTTGTACTTTCTGCCAATCCGATTCCAGACTAATCCTTCTGCACAGAATTTTTCTCCTTCAATATCTGGGAAAGGATAATTACGAAGAATTTGAGTCTTAACTACTTCAGCTTTATCTTCTCTTGTTATTTCGCCAATTTCAAATGGGGTTAAATCCAAAACATCAAAACTAAATCCAAAAGGAGTCTGACCTGTTATATCTCGTTTCACCCCACACACACCAGCAAAAGTCTCATCATCTCTTACAGTATCAATCCACTTTTTGACAATCTCCAAAGAATTATCTGGCAATATATCATCACTATCCACAATGAAGAACCACTCTCCTTTCGCCAATTGTGTGCCCATGTTGATGGTTCGATGTTTTCCACCGTTTTCTTGGTAGTAATAACGGATATTGAATAATCGTTCATTAATCCACCCCGCAATCAAATCACGTGTTCCATCAGTAGAACCATCATCAACAATCAACCATTCAAAATCCTTGAATGTCTGACTCTTCAGACTCTCATACAACCTTGGCAGCAGATAAGCCCTATTATATGTCGGAGTAAAAACGGTAATCATTTTACTATCTTTCTCCACAACAACCAGCACCCAGCATATGGCAATTCTGCTATGATCTGACCATAACCTTTTCCTGCACGATGAATCACATCAATACCCTTAAGAAAAGACGAAGGATATTTTAATATCATTTTAAAGAAAAAAAGATAGTTATTATAACCTAAATAACTTAATGGAATAGAATGATCTCTATAAAAACATTCTGCCTCCGTCTTAATCCTAATTCTTTCAAGATAAGACTCAACGCTTTGGTTACGACTAACGGAATTATTTCTTATTATAATACTTTGTATTTTCCTAGCATCGACAGAAACCTTTCCTGCATAATATCCCAATCTATATGAAAAAGCGACATCATTCATGATAATAGAGTCCTCAAAAAAGACTTCACCATTCGAAAAGAGCTGACGATTTATCAGTTTTCCTACTGGATATAAAAATTCAAATCGAAACAACAGTTCAGCGGTTTCTGGCTCTTTTTCATACAATTCAATGGTTTGTAGTATTCCACTTTTACCTTTCTTTTCTTTCTATCTTCTT
>JAFVFM010000084.1 GCA_017475415.1 Solobacterium sp. | reverse complement strand
CGCTGTATCATATTATTCCTTCTTTCTCTATTTTTCTAAAGTATAATAATTGTAAAATCTAAAGTCAACATAGTGTAAAATCTAAAGTTTAAATTATGTAAAATCTAAAGTGATATACACTTTGTTTCAAATAAAGATGATATTTATGATTAGTATAGGGGAGAGATAATCAAGGTTGAGGTCATTTTTTAAAAATAACGACAACATGTAAAGAAAAGACAGATACCTTATTGACAAGGTAATCGAATTGTATGATAATCATCACATAAAACCGAATAGAGGTAGCGACGCAGATGAGTATATGATGGAGTCGGCAGATGAAGAAGTCATAGAAAGGCAACCGTCGCCGAACGGTATAGATTGGCAAATCTATTTCGTGGGGGTGTGAAGAATATTCACATCACTCCTTCGCTAAGAAGTGGCGCTATTACATATGATCTTTCGACCGTACGTGATAGCATGTGCGGTTTTTTGATGAAAGAAAGAGGAAAAGAAAAATGAGAAGAATGATGAAAATGGGATTAACATTAGCTTTAGCAGGAAGTGTATTAGTGGGTTGTGGTTCAAATACTTCAACAAACACAAATACTTCTTCAACAAGCACAAATGAAGAAACAAAAGTATTACGTGTTGGTATGGAATGTAATTATGCTCCATTTAACTGGACAACGACACAGGAAAGTGACACAACAGTAACTATAACAAGTGTTGACTATGCAGATGGCTTCGATGTAGTTATGGCAAGCAAATTGGCAGAAGCTATGGGTATGGAATTAGAAATCGTGAAACTAGATTGGGATAGCTTAATTCCAGCCCTACAACATGACCAAATTGACGCTGTTATCGCTGGTATGACAGATACAGAAGAAAGAAGAGAAAGTGTTGATTTTACAACTCCATATTATATTTCTGAAGAAGTAGTTATCGTACGCAAGGATTCTGAACAAGCGAATATTACAAGCATTAGTGAACTAAGTGGTCATAAGGTGGTAGGACAAATGAATACCATTTATGACACAATTATTGACCAAATTGATGGTGTTGAACATATGCCTGCTGCCGAAACATTCCCATCTGCTATTCAAGCCTTACAAGGTGGTGCGGTAGATGCCGTTACTTCTGAATTGCCAGTAGCAGTTGGTGTTTGTGCAGCTAATCCAGATTTAACTTATGTACAATTTGAAGATGGCAAAGGCTTTAGTGGTAGTGAACAAGATGCTTCTGTTTCTATTGCGGTAAATAAAGGAAATACCGAATTACTCAATGCCTTACAAACAGCTTTAGATGGTATTAGTGATGAGGAAAGACAAACATTAATGTTAGAAGCTACTGATCGTCAACCTGCAGGAGAATAATTGTGGATCGCTTTATACAAAATATATTAAAAATATTAAATACTTATGGAGCTAGCTTATGGCTTGGTGTAAAGACAACTATCTTTGTGGCTATAACGGGAACCTGTTTGGGCTTAATTTTAGGCTTAATTGTAGGTGGTATAAGGGCAATTAAATTGGATTATAATGCTTCAAAGCCAGCTAAGATAGGTAAGAAGATAGTAGATTTCCTATTAAATATCTATATTGCCGTCTTCCGTGGTACACCAATGATGGTACAGGCTTTATTTATTTACTATTTACTATTAGATTTCATTCATTGGACTTATTTACAAGCAGCGATAGTGGTTATATCGGTAAATACAGGTGCCTATATGGCAGAAATCATTCGTAGTGGTATTCAAGCTGTAGATGTAGGCCAAAGTGAAGCAGCACGTGCTCTAGGCATGTCCAATTGGCAAACTATGATGAATGTGGTTTTGCCACAGGCGATTAAGAATGCTTTCCCAGCTATAGGAAATGAGTTTATTGTGAATATTAAGGATTCATCTGTATTAATGATTATTTCGATTACAGAACTCATGTTCCAAGCGAAATCAATTGCTGGATCGACCTTCTTATTTACAGAAACCTATTTTATCGAAGCGATGATCTATCTTTTATTAACAAGCATTGCTGCATTTATTTTAAATGCAATTGAAAAGAAGATGAATAATACCAATATTAGTCTTCCTCAAAGTGTAACAGCACCTGAAAATCTTGCCTTTGCAAGAGATAATACAGAAAGGAATTAAAAGAAATGCCTTTAGTCAATATAAAAAATATACATAAGCGTTTTGGCGATTTAGAAGTATTAAAAGGCGTGGACTTTTCTGTAGAAGAAGGTGAAGTAGTATGCCTTATTGGTAGAAGTGGTTCTGGTAAATCTACTTTATTGCGATGCATCAATATGTTAGAACAACCTGATGAAGGCGTAATTGAAGTATTTGGCGAAGATATTGTACATACAAAAGATATCAATTCCTATCGTGCGAAGGTAGGTATGTGTTTCCAACAATTCAATTTGTTTAACAATATGAATGTTTTAGAGAATTGTGTTCGACCACAGGTAAAGATACATAAAACACCAAAGGATGAGGCAAAGAATAAAGCATTACTCTATTTAGATAAAGTAGGCATGCAAGATTTCGCACATGCATCTGTAAATAAAATATCTGGTGGCCAAAAACAAAGAGTAGCTATAGCGCGTGCATTATGCATGGAACCAAAATTGATGTTATTTGATGAACCCACTTCTGCATTAGATCCAGAAATGGTACAGGAAGTATTAAATGTAATGCGTGAATTAGCTAATGAAGGGTTAACGATGATTGTTGTTACCCATGAAATGAATTTCGCAAGAGATGTCGCAGACCGCGTTGTATTTATGGATGATGGAGTAATTGTGGAAGAAGGTAGTGCTAAAGAAATCTTCTCCTCTCCAAAAAATGAAAGAACGAAAGCTTTCCTAAGTGCATTTATTTAATGAATGCACTTTTTCTTAAGATTTCTTTTCAAGAAGATAGTGATTTTCAGTGTACAATAGTTTTATATGGATGTTGCATTTCATAAGAAACACAGACTCAAATCAGGGATAAGAAGAACGTTGGATATAATGAAAAAATCCATGATTCTTTTTTTGACTACAATACTATTGTTTATATTAGCTTTAGCAGGAATAATTTTTATTCTTGTTAAAGGACCTTCTACTACAGCGAGGAATCTATTTGTGCATTCAGTAAAAGAAACTAGTGCCATAGGTTTTTTGGCGAATATGTATTTAAGTGATGCTGAAGTAGAAGCTATTCTGAATGAAAAGACAGAAATTGTTTATGAAGAGACGGATACATCATTAGTTACGATAAAAAAGATAGAAGAAAAAGAAGAAGATAATCAAAATGAAGCAGATGCTTGGGGACTAGTTGATGATGATGGGGATGGTATCATTGTCGAACCAATTAAAGGTGCTGGTTATAAAGGTTATTTAATGGTGGTATTAGACCCTTCACGCGTAAAGTTAGGCAGTGTGCCAGAAAGTTATGGTAAACAAGGTTATACAGTAGACCATATGATAGAACATTATGGTGCTATTGCTGGGATAAATGCAGGTGGCTTCTTAGATCCAGGTGGTATGGGGGATGGAAGTACACCAGACTCATTAGTTGTAGTGGATGGTCAAATCTATTATGAAGAATTTGGTTATCGTGATGGCTTTGTAGGCTTTGATCAAAACCATGTCATGCATGTTGGCTTATTAACAGGGGATGATATTAGAGCAAGAGGAATACAAACAGGTGTTTGTTTTGGACCTGTTTTAATTCATAATGGTACGCCAGTAGATGCAAGTGCTTTACCGTCAGGTGTGAATCCCCGTACAGCGATTGGTCAACGTTCGGATGGGGCAGTTTTATTATTGGTTATTGATGGTCGTCAGGCAACAAGCTTAGGTGCACGTTATCAAGATTTAGCAGATATTATGTATAAGTATGGCGCAGTGAATGCCTTGAATCTAGATGGTGGTTCTTCCTCGTTGATGTATTACAAAGGGGAATATATTAATTCTTCCGCATCTGTATTAGGTATACGTGATATGCCTACCGCATGGCTTGTTATGCCTAAGGAGGGTGAATAATGAAGAAGAATCCTCTACGTTTTTTAATGGGCTATTTAATTTATGTAACAGGCTGTTTATTCTTGATTACTTTAGGGTGGGCATTCTTTTGGAATTATATGGAAGCCTACGAAAAGGCACAACCAATTCATGCCATAGAAAAATATATGAAGGTATTAGATGATGAGCGATTAAGAATATTAGCTAAGCCTTTTTTGAATAAATTAGAAGCCTATTATCCAAGTGAAGATGAACAATTCGCAGCCTTAAAAGAAGCTATACCAGGCCCATATCAATATGCCAAAAACACAAAAGAAAGCAAACAAGATGAATTAGTCTATATGATTCAATCGGATAAGAAGACGATTGGTAAAGTGTTTTTTCGTGAAGGAAAAAAGGAAGAATTTGGCTTTCGCCCGTGGGAAGTCTATATGGAAGATTATCAATTTGACTTCTTATTAGAAGAAGATGAAGTTATTGTCCCAAATACATGGAAGGTATATTATGATGATCAATTATTAGGTGAAGAAAGCATTATTGAAAATATAGCCTTTGATGAATTAGCTTACTTAAGTGATAAAGGATTATTTGCCTTACCGTATAAACAAAAATATCATTTAGAAAATGCCTTAAATAAAGCAAAGATAAGAATCATAGATGAAAAGGGGCAGGAAAGAAAAGAAGGAGATATCCATGTTGATGAGTTAATGGATAATTGTATGGATGAAGAAAAACAAAGATTAGAAAACTTCGCTCAATTATTTATTCCTAAATATGTAAAATTCTTATCCAATGCCGATCATAGAGAAAATGAAAACTATCAAGATTTAGCTACTTTACTTGTTTTAGGTAGTGACTTAGATAGACGCTTATATGAAGCAATAGCAGGGCAAATATGGGTACCTACCCAAGGGGATACGATAACGAAAATCCAAACGAATCGTTTTTCCAATTTAGGTAATGGCTATTATTTGATTGATGTTACCTATCATTTGGATACGCAAGGTGGCTATGGCTTTTCACAATCTGAAAACCGCATTCAAATCATCGTTCAACATATAGGTGGTGAAGTGAAGGCTTTAGATATCATTAGTGCATAAGAGTAGGGTGAATCGCAATGGTTTACTCTATTTTTATATGTATAGTTTTTTTGGTAGAGTAGTAAGAGCGTTAAATGATAATCCTCTATTATCTGTATATTTAGCAAAAAATCCCCGCAATGCGAGGATTTATAGATAGATTGTTTTATTTTAGCCTTCAATTTCTCTATGTGCTAATTCAAGTGCGCGATATACAGGATGGAAGGTTTCCCAATTGCCAGCATATTCTGTTAATAAGACATAAACATAATTGCTCTTCGCGTATACTACACCACATTCATTTTGGGCACGTAATGGTGTGGCAATCCAACCTGTTTTACTACGTACTTGATATTGTGGTAAGGCATGACGAGCAGAAGTGAATAAGTTACGGCTTAAGAATTGACCAATTTGTTCACAAGCTGCATTTGTATTGAAGGCTTTATACATTCTTGCCCATAGTTTTGCATAAGTTCTACCAGAATACCAAGTGTAGATATTATTTGGATAATCGATAGTAAATGGCACGCCGATATCATCATAGAATTTTTTAAAGCTACCCATACCATATTTACCAGTAAGGTAAGCATAAGATTCATTATTTGAATTATGCATCATACCTTCAATTACAGAATAATCTGCAGCTAAGGCTGCTGGATTACTTTCTACAACACTAACGATATAAGGTGCTTTAACAGAACTAGCTGAATAGATGACTTGATCAGGGTTATACATGAGGCCTTGACCATTATTTAAGTCCATCATAACCATACTAATAGGGCCACCGATGGATTCGATATATTTAATTGCGGAATAAACTTGATTGAATACATAAGGGCTAGGATTATAACCATTAATACCTGTTAATACCCATGGTGAAACAGGTGCGTTTAACATTTGAATTGGATCTGGTTTAGGTTGTTCGATTACAATTCTGCCTTTTTGAATTCCATAACGTGCACATAGATTAGCGAATTCTTGCGAATCTACAATCATGGATAGAATTTCTCTTTTATTCTTACCAGAATGCATAATGCCTACCCAGTGAGCTACTTCACTTTCTTCTGCCTTACGATCTAAGACTGCTAGATATGTGCGGCGTATAAAGTCTGCATCACTAAGATTTTTCTTTTCCAATTCTTGACTTAACATGAAGCCTTCGACAAGTGTCGCACCAGTTGCATTACCTGTATGCAAACGTTTTGACCAATCTTCTAAACCATATGTATCTGCACCTCTTTGTAAAGCCGTGGTATACATACGATATACAAAGGCAGTTACTTCATATTTGCGGTCACGATAATTACCAGTATCTGTGTTATTTCCTTTGCGTATACCATAGTGGTTACATAAATTTGTGAATTCATTTGAATTGATGATTTGCGTTAATACATGTTCTCTTGTCATACCAACACGTAAACGATTTGACCAATGTTGCATACCTGTAGGGTCTGGTTGCCTGTTTAAGACTACAGAATAAACCGTATTGAGAAAATAGGAGTCAGAGGTTGGTTTCTTTTTGAATTCATTACTGTTAAAGAAGCCTTTTACAATGGAAGTACCTGTTTCCTTACCTGAGCGTAAGCCAGTTGACCAATAATTAAAACCAGCTGCATCAGCTTCACGTTTTAATGCAAGGCGGTACATTCTAACAGTGAAGCCATCAATAGATGCCTCTGTTGTTTTGATTTGTGAAATTTCTGTCGCTGTTAGTTGTGCAGCTTGGATGATATTCACATTGAATATACCTAACCATAAGGCAAATGCCATCATACCTATGAATAATTTCTTAAAGATTTTTACCATAAACCCCACCTTCTCTTATTTTTTGCATGATTTATTATACTTCAAAACAAAAAAAAGAGAAGAAAAATAAGTGACCTTTTCAACTTATTTCAAAAATTGTATATTTCCTACAAAAAGATCTTTTAAGAAGCCTATGAATTCTCTAAGCATATTATTGGGTAAATATAAAGGATTAGAATAGGCTGAAAGAGTATGGACATGCCTATAGCCAGCTGTTTTCGCTAGGCATAAGGCACGATAAATATGGAAATTGTTGGTTACTAAAGCGATAGAATCTTCTTCTTTATTTAAGAGCTTAGAAGAATAAAGAATATTTTGTATGGTATTTAGGGATTGATCTTCAATAAGGATACGTGAGGCATCGAGGCCTTTTTGGACTAAATATTCTTTCATTCCAATTGCTTCTGCGAAAGGTTCGTTAGCACCCTGGCCACCTGAAACAATACAAAGTGTAGTTGGATGATTTTGTAGGTAACTATAAGCTGTATCTAATCTATATTTCAATACAACAGAAGGACCATTTCTACGAACTTGTGCTCCTAATACGACTACATAATCTACATCTTCTTCTACAGTATCGTTAAAATGACTGCCTATCTTATATTCAATGAAACAAAAGAATAGAAAAATAATGCCGATAAAGATGAGAAAGAAGGTTTTCAATGTCTTAGGTAGTAAAGAAAACCATTGTAGCTTTAAGGCATAGAATAAAAGAATAAAGCCTATACCTAAGGCTAACCATACAAGATGAAAAAGAGTGCCACTAAAGGTAAGATATACTAAAGCACAATATATAAAACATAAGGCTGCTAGAATAAGACAAATATATTTCATAAATCTAGTATATACAAATTGTTTGATAAAAAGAGGGTTTAAACGAAAACTTAAACAATAATAGAGGAAAGGACTATAATGATTTTGAGGTGGTAGTATGGCAAAGTTAAGTATCATTGTGCCTATTTATAATGCAGAAAAGGGAATTAGGCGTTGTATAGAAAGTATACTTCAACAAGATTATGAGGACTTTGAGGCAATTCTATTGGATGATGGTAGCCAAGATGGAAGCGCAAAAATATTAGATGAATATGCGTTGAAAGATAAGCGTATTCATGTCGTACATAAAAAGAATTCAGGTGTATCTGATACACGCAATCAAGGGATGCGAATCGCTAAGGGCGAATATATTCAATTTATGGACGCTGATGATTGGCTAGCCGAAAATGCAATGAAGGTTTTAGTGAATGCGATAGAAGAAAGCGAAGCGGATCTTGTGGTAGCAGACTTTTATCGTGTTGTAGGAAAAAGCGTATCCCGCAAAGGCAGTATTAGTGTAAAAGAAGTCTTAAGTTTACAAGAATATTCTGCCTGGATGATGGAAAGCCCTGCAGATT
>JAFVFM010000083.1 GCA_017475415.1 Solobacterium sp. | reverse complement strand
TTATCCGTATTATCCATTTCTATGCGCTTGAATAAATCATCTATATTTCTTTCTCTTAATACAGATTCTACTTCTTCACTCGTATTCTCTTCTATTTCTGTTTCCGCTTCATCATTTAAGAATTCATCATTTTCTATTTCTGCATCTTCTTCTATTTGAGAAGTTTCTTCACTTGCGCTTTCCAGTTTATCTTCTACATAAACACTTTCTTCTTCATGCGGAAGCACTAAAGTGATTTCTTCCTGTTCATTTACTTCTTCCTCTTCTACCACCTCATTTACTACTTCTTCTGTTATAACCGGTGCTACTTCTTCTTCAATAGTCAAGGCTTCCTCTTCTTCCCAATCTTCAATCGGATTTAGATAGTCCTCTTCTATTGGCTTACGTAAATGAACTAGAATATATGGCTGAGCAGGTAATTCCACTTTGAATTTGCCTTTGTATATACCAACTTTTTTCTTCTTCATATTCCATGTGTCGATGATTTCTACTACATATTCTGTGTCTTCATCAATATGATAATAGCGATAAGAAGGACGCATGAAACCATAATAGTAATAATATTCATTTTTCGCATTTAAGAAATCATCTTCGCATCTTACGGAACATAATTCATCAAATGTAGTTTCTTCATAATGTAGTGGTTTATTGTTGTCACTATATAGAACATCCTTTAAGTAAGCTAAACGTGCTGTACTTTCACCATATAGTTTTCCACCATGAGCCCACCATAGATGATTTGTATCATTTAATACAGTTTCACCATGTGTAGGATAACCACCACGTAAGGCTACTTCATATGCACGCCTTACTTCTTCTTCTGCACTTATATTTCCCCAACCATAGGCAATATTACCTTCATAACCCATTTCGTCATAAACAACTGGCTTATGATAACGGTCAATATATTCATTTGTTTCTTCAACGCCTACATATAGATTTGTACGCTGTATGCTGCAATGTGTAATCCAAGAACGAGAATAATCATAATTCGCCTTGCAGTGATGAATAGAGCGTAAATGTTGGTAAGGATCTTTAGCCATAAGGTAACGGCCAAATTTTTCCCAAGTCTTTGTATCATATTTCATCAAATCATATTCATTCGCTAAACTCCACCATACATTATGGAAAGATGAATAACGATTAATCATATAACGCAAATAGTTCTCTGCATCCTTTTCTGTTAATGTAGAAAAGCCCCAACGATCATATGGATGGAAAAGAATAAGTTCTGCTTCAATACCTCTTTCTAACAAAGCCGAAACACAACGGTCTAAATGTTGAAAGTATTCTGGATTAATACGCGTAAAATCAAAATCATTTTGTGCATGATCATTGAAATATTGCATATAATTATCTTCATTAATTTGGCTAGAATCCATTGGCTTACCTACAAATGGATAGAGTCTAGGTTCATTAAAGTTATATAAATAATGTTTAGGGAATACGCAAAAGCGCACTTTATTAAATGGTGAATTTTCTAATGTCTCAATGGTATTTTCAATTGTGTCATCATCCTGGAGATGCCAAACATAGGCAGTTGTGCCTAAAGGTATAAATTGTGTACCATCTTCATATGCGA
Organism: Solobacterium sp.; assembly: GCA_017475415.1. Classification (GTDB taxonomy): domain Bacteria; phylum Bacillota_I; class Bacilli_A; order Erysipelotrichales; family Erysipelotrichaceae; genus Bulleidia. Next base: position 2,079 of record JAFVFM010000083.1, on the reverse strand, counting down.
ATTCTGTTCCATGTTGTACACGTACTACACCATGATTCTTCTCATCCTTTTCTTTTGCATAGAAAACACCTGAAATTGGCTCTTCAATAAAGCTACCCTTCAATATGAAAGTATATTTACCTTCATAACGAGGCATAAAACGAATGCGGTATAAACCTTCACCATCATAGAAGCCTTCAATTACGACACTTTCATTCTTGTGTGAAAAGATACCTTTTACATTTTGTTCGATAAACGGGTTACCTTCTTTTGGTCCTTCAATGGATAATTCAAAAATATCCCAAACTTTTACTTCTGATTCAAATTCCCTATTCATATTCCTTTACCCCACTACAACAGTATTATTATAGTATAAAAACGCTCTTAAAATGCCCCTAATCCATAGATTTTACTATATTTTTCCTTTAAATAACTTATATAATAGCTTACTTGGAAGCTTTCCCCACTTATTCTTCGAATGACTTCATCCATGGAAATCATATTCCCGTAACCATGTACATTCTGTTTTAACCAATTCATCACTTTTGGATATTGATGATTTCTTAATGCCTCTTCTACATCTATTTCTTTTTCTAAACAAGAATAGATTTGTGAAGCAAAGGCTGAACCCAAGGCATAAGTAGGAAAGTAACCAAAATAATCATATGGCCAATGCATATCTTGTAAAATTCCTTCTGCAGCATTATGAATATCCATCCCTAAATATTCTTTATATTTTTCCTTCCATAATTCATCTAATTGTTCGATTTCTACTTCTCCATCAAATATCATCTTTTCTATTTCATAACGAATCATAATATGAAATGGATAGGTAATTTCATCCGCTTCTATTCTTATCGCACTCGCTTCTACCTTATGTATCGCCCGATAGAATTCATCAAGAGAAATATCTCCTAATTGATTAGGAAAATAGTCTTTTAATACTGGAAATTGTGCTTCCCAAAACGCATAATTATGCCCTAGATGATTTTCACATAACCGCGATTGTGATTCTTGGGCAGCTGCTTCCATAGAAGTAGCGATAATCGTATCGTGATATGCTTCATCCACTTGATGCGTATAATATGCGTGACCACTCTCATGTATAGTAGAAAAGATTGCCGCACTAATATCTTTTTCTCTATATTTCGTTGTAAAACGAATATCATTCGCACTTAGCCAAGAAGTTAATGGATGCTCTGATTCCGAAATCTTACCCCAATCCGAAGTATAGCCAATATAATCTAAAAGGCTTTGCATATATTTTCTTTGTACATCAGCTGGATAAGATTGATGTAAAAATGAATTATCTATTTGTGGTCTTTTTTGTATCTCTTTTAACAAAGGTAATAATTCCTTCTTTAACGCAAAGAAAAAATCATCATAACGCTTTTTATTCCAGCCTTCTTGGTGCTCAGTTAATAAGCGATCATATAAGCTACCCTCCTCATTACGATAGCTTTGTAGCTTTTTAAAGGACGCTAATAAATCCTTAAAATAAGGAACATAGCTTTTCCAATCACCATTATGTTTATACTTTAACCAGGCTTGTGAAGACGCTGTTAGTTTATTCCTATAGTCAACATATTCCTCTTTTGGTAAAGATAAATTCTTTTCTAATTTCTTCTTATATAATTCCACGCGCCTAGCATCAAGTGGATTTAAATCTTCCTTTTCTAATTCCAATAATAAATTATATATTTCTGGATTATATTCTATCGCAAAGCTTTCACCAATTAATAAAGAAATCTTCTTTTGGGCACTATCCATCCCTAAAATGGGAGGTTTCGCATTTAAATCTAAATTAATTAGTCCTTGCACATACTGATAGGCATTTACTCTTTCTTCCCACCTGTTCAATTCCTCAAGCATTTCCTTTTTACTCATATGTATTCATCCTTCTCTTATTGCAATTATACAAAGTCTAAGATACAATAGAAAAGCATTTCGCATAAGCCCGTGTGGCGGAATTGGTAGACGCAGCAGACTCAAAATCTGCCGTTGGCGACAACGTATCGGTTCGACTCCGATCATGGGCACCATTAATAGGTCTTGTGACCTATTTTTCTTTATTTAAGTAAAAAAAATATACGAAATAAC
>JAFVFM010000082.1 GCA_017475415.1 Solobacterium sp. | reverse complement strand
TCTCGTTTTGTAGTAATATCTATTATTTTTATTCAACCCCTCTATACTTCGCCTATTTTTTCTTGCTTTTTGCCATAATAAAAAGGGTTATTACACCCTCTCAATAATGCTTAGAATACACCTTGCGCAAGCATTGCTCTTCCCGTCTTTAGAAGTTAGCACCATTATTCTTTAGGCCAATAATTATATCGAAGTTTTAAATACCCTTTATTTATGAGGGTTTTTTGTTGTTTTAAAAACTTGACAAAATAATTTTTTACTATTGACTTTCATGGTGTAATGGTGTATTGTATAAGAGGGTGATATTATGGCTTATTTCTGGAAGATTCAAAATCAATCAAACAATACTTATCTCGCTATTTATGAGTCTTTCTATTCTCCTGATTCTAAAGGTACTCGCCACAGATGTTTCAAGTCTCTTGGTTCCATTTCTAAACTTATTGCCTCCGGTATTGATGACCCTATTTCATTCTATAAAGCTGAAGTAGAGAAAATGAATGCCGAGCGTAAACCCGATGCAGTTAAACTTATTTCCTCTTCTTCTCCTTTGAAATATCTTGGATATTTTCCTTTAAAGGCAATACTGGAAAAACTTGAAATCAAAAAGTTTATCGACTTATTCAAACTCACAACGAATTACGATTTTGATTTATATCAAATTCTTTCTTCTCTTATCTTCGCGAGATGTGTCAATCCTTGTAGTAAGCACAAGACATTTACTGAAGTTTTACCTTCTCTTTGCGAGTCTTATCAATTTTCTTATGACCAACTTCTTAACGGTCTCTCCTTCTTTGGAAATGATTACGAAAAAATTATTGAGCTATTTAATATGCAAGTGAATAAATACTATTCCTTTAATACAAATATCACTTATTTCGATTGCACTAATTTCTACTTTGAAATTGACCGTGAAGATGATTTCAGAAAAAATGGTCCTAGTAAAGAAAATCGAAACAGTCCAATCATTGGACTTGGACTTTTACTAGATGCCAATCAACTTCCACTCGGCATGAAATTGTTTCCTGGTAATGAATCAGAAAAACCTGTTATTCGTAACGCAGTCCGAGGACTCAAAGAGAAACATGAAGTTCAAGGACGCACAATCCAAGTAGCAGATAAAGGTTTGAATTGTGCGGCTAATATCTTCTTCGCTAGACAAAATAACGATGGATACATATTTTCTAAGTCAGTAAAACAACTTCCCGAAAAGGAAAAAGTATGGGTTCTTCTAAAAAACGACTATAGAGAAGTAAAGGATAACAATGGGAAAACATTATATTATTGGAAAGAATGCATTGATCAGTTTCCATATAGATACGTAGACGATACTGGTAAAGTTCATGTATTTAATCTAACAGAAAAAAGAGTTGTTACTTATAATCCGTCATTAGCAGCTAAAAAGAAATATGAAATAAATCGTCTTGTAGAAAAGGCCAAAAAGCTTTCAACATCATTGACGAAAAAAAGTGAATACGGAGAATGTTCTAAGTATGTTTCATTCAAATCGACATCCAAAGGAAAACAAACAGACGACAAAGTTGCAGCAGTAATTAATCAGGAAGCGATTGATAAAGATTTAGAACTAGCAGGATATAATCTACTCGTTACTTCTGAAACAAAATTAAAAGCTGTAGAGATTTACGACATCTATCACAATCTTTGGAGAATTGAGGAATCATTTCGTATTATGAAATCAGATTTAGATGCCAGACCTGTTTACCTACAGAAAGAAGAAACAATCAAAGGACATTTCTTAATCTGTTACCTCACTGTATTACTTGAAAGAATATTTCAGTTTATCATTCTCGAAAACAAATACTCTTCATCTAGCATTTTAAAATTTTTCAAAGACTTCAAGATAGTTGAAAATAATAAAAATTATGTAAATGTAACGGTAGGTACTGATTTTATTGACCAGCTTTCCAAGATAACCAACCTACCTTTAAATCACTATACCTTGTCTGAAAAACAACTAAAAAAGGTGTTAAACTTTAAGATTTAGTCTTAAGGTTTTACACCATTTTTTAATCTTTGATTCGAAAGACAGGTTCTATACTACCATGTATAAAATAGAAATGCAACAAGAAAATGTAAATTATTTTGTAAATGCATGGAAATAATCAAATATAGCTAAATAATAGCGCTCTCTGATGTCATCTGTCGAACTATAGAGTTCATGTTTTGCGTTTTCAAATGATAATATCGTTACAGTTTTGGCTTTCTTTGCGAATTCTTGATGGCCAATGTTATCGACCATAGTATCTTTTTCTGCCTGTAGTAAAAGAATAGGTGTGCGTATTTTATTGGCGTTTTTTTGTGCTAATTCACAAGCTTCTATAGAGGCATTTACCCAACCATATGTTGCTCCCCATGTTTGATAATTTTTATTTTCTACGCGTTGGTAAAAAGAATAAATATAACGATCTCTATCCATGCAATTACTATTCTCAAAGCTATAGGTTTCATTGAAGGCACCTTGGCCTGGTGCAAAGTCAAATGAATGATCTCCCATTTTTGAATATACGGAAAGCGCGTTAACTGTCCAGTCTGGTACTTTACCAAAATCCATTTTTAACATTGGTGCAGATAATACTGCACAAGAAAAGTCTTCTGGATATTGTTCGAGATATAATGTGGCAATATTACCACCCATAGAATGGCCAAATAAATAGAGGTGATTAGTTTTTGAGTTAGGCTTTACAATTTGTTCCATAAAACAATGGAAATCATTTACATATTGTTGGTATGAGTTGATGTGAACACGCTGATCTTCAAAAGGAAATTCTCTTTGCGAATCACCATGCCCTCTATGTTCAACAAAGAAGATAGAATAGCCTTGTTGGTAAAAGCGATAGGCTAATTCATGGAATTTACCAAAGAATTCACAGAAGCCATGAGATATAACAATAGCTGCTTTTTCTTCTGGATGTATTGCATAATAACAATTTAATTCAAGAGCGTCTTCAGCAATAACAGTATCTTGCTTTATATTTTTATTTAGCCAAGGTTTAATCACCTGCTCCATATAAATCTTAAAATCTAAAGACAAGGCATTGCCATTCACAATGGATTTTGCGTAATCGGGATAATTGGTAATAATGGCATTTATCTTAGCATCCATACAAGCTAATATATGGTCTTTACTATCAACTGGCCAAGTATTGATTTTGATATTGGCTTTATGGGCTTGGGTAATCAGTTGTGGATACTGCAAAGTATAGATAGCTGGATGAATGGCTTCTACAGCTTGTTTTTTGGCATAACTAATATAGTCTAAAGGAATATCTTGGCTTAATAGTGCAATTCTTGCTTCAGGCTGATATTCTTTTATTTTTTGTAAAGTATAGTGGTTGAAAGAAGAATAGATAACACGTTCTTCCATATTCTTTTCTTTCACTAAGTCAACTACCTTTTCTTCTATTTGTGGATAATGAAAAATTAATGTTTTTAATTCTATATTTACCGTTAAAGCAGTTGGATAGATTAAATCTAATACTTCAGAAAGGGTAGGTATAGTTACTTTACCTACTTCGGGATGGGGTTTAGAAAAATCGAATTGTTTTAGTTCATTCAATGTATAGTCTTTAATGTAGCCTTTACCATTGCTTGTACGATCAATTGTTTCATCATGGCATACGACTAAAACATTATCTTTAGTCAGATGGATATCTAATTCAATTCCATCTGCTTCCATATCTATAGCTTTTTGAAAAGCGAGTAATGTATTTTCTGGCAAATAACCGCTCGCTCCACGGTGTGCCCAAATGAGTGGTTTCATACTTTTGTACCTCATTTACATAATAAGCCAAAAGAGTGTTAAAATGATAGTAATTAAATGATTTAAAGAAGGTGAAAAATATGTTTAAGAATTTCAATAAATTAGAGAAGTCTTGGATTTTTTATGATATAGGTAACTCTGCCTTTACCATGATGGTTTCAACCATCATACCTCTTTGGTTTAATACTTTAGCTTCTAATGCTGGCATGACAAATGCTCAATATGTTGCCTATTGGAGTTATGGTACATCAATTGCGACAATCATTGTTGCTGTACTGGGACCGATTCTAGGAACAATATCGGATAATAAAGGTTACAAAAAACCAATGTTCCAAGGGGCTTTGGCGATAGGGGTTATAGGTTGTGTGCTTTTAGGTATTGTGCCGAATTGGTTACTTTATCTAGCGACGTATGTTATCGCTAAAATAGCTTATCAAACAACATTAATTCTTTATGACTCCATGCTAACAGATGTAACAACACAAGATAGAATGGATTTAGTATCTTCACAAGGGTATGCATGGGGCTATATAGGTAGTTGTATTCCTTTTACTTAGGCATTAGTATTCTATGCCTTGGGCATGTTTGAAATCTTGCCAATGTCCATATGCATTACAATTGATTTTATTATCGTTTCCGTATGGTGGGCATTAGTTACTGTACCGCTTTTAAGAGAATATAAACAACTCAATTATGTAGAAACTACAAAAGGAAAAATTAAAGAAAGTTTTGTGCGATTAGGTTCTACATTAAAGCATTTATATAAGGAAGATAAAAAAGTATTCTATTTCTTAATTGGCTTTTTCTTCTATATTGATGGCGTATATACGATAATTGATGAAGCTGTAGTTATTGGCCGCTCATTCGGCTTTGGCGATATTATTCTATTAGTAGTGCTTTTACTTACCCAAGTGGTAGCCTTCGCTTTTGCGACATTATTTGGTAAGCTTTCCCAAAAATATGAATCCATTAAATTGATTTATATCTGTATAGGAGGCTATCTATTTGTAGCCTTATTTGCCTTAACGATGAAGGCAGTATGGCAATTTGGTGTAATGGCCTTTGTGGTAGGCATGTTCCAAGGTGCGATTCAAGCCTTATCTCGTTCATACTTTGCACAAATCATCCCGGCTGATAATTCGGGTGAATATTTTGGTTTATATGATATTTGTGGTAAAGGTGCTGCATTTATGGGAACATTAATGGTCGGCGTTACAGTACATGCTACAAGTAGTGTGAATATCGCTGTTGGTACTCTAGCAATACTATTTATCTGTGGTTTCTTCTTTTTAAGAAAATCAGCTTCAATTACGAAATAAAGAAAAAAGCATTCTCTTGAATGATCAATATCATTTCTTGGAATGCTTTTCTTATTGTTTTTCTTATCCTCTCATGAGTGTATTTAATAAAGAAAAGAGTGAACTGACATTGAGTGAGCCGCTTTGGTTGAAGGCATTTTGTGAAGCGTTAGAGAAGATGTTATATAAAGAGTTAGCTTGTGGATATTGGTTGTAACCACCTCCGACAAATTGGGAAAGGATATTCATAATAGAATTGTTTCCGTAAGAAGAATTATAACTATTGCCACCAAATAGAGCACCTAAACCACTAGGTTGTTGAGGTT
>JAFVFM010000081.1 GCA_017475415.1 Solobacterium sp. | reverse complement strand
TATAAGAAAAGATGGAATAGAAGAAGGTAGACACCTAGGAGTGGAAGAAGGTAGAAGAATAAAGGAAATAGAATCCATACAGAAAACATATGAATTAATGAGAGAAACATTAACAGAAAGAAGTGATGAAGATATTATTAGCTTGATTGCTAAGAAGTTTGAGAAGAGTAATCAAGCGATTAAGAAAATCATTATGAATTAGAAAAGTTTAAGAAATTACCACAGCTCTTGCATAATGGTCAAACAGATAATACACTTAATACAGATAGTACAGATTGGAGGGTGTATGTTCTTATTAAATCTACAAAGCAAAGTACCGATTTATGAACAAATACAGACTCAAATACTGCGTTTTATTGAAGCAGGTGTATTAGCTGCAGGCGATCGTTTACCTTCTGTTCGCCAATTGGCTCTAGAAAACGGCATCAATCCAAACACAGTGGCGAAGGCATATACAGAATTGGAAAAAAATGGATATGTATATAACCTTCCAAAAAAGGGTGTATATGTTGCAGAAGTCGACACAAAAAAATCCAAAACAGAACAGATTTATAGTGTGCTTCGTCCTTTAAGGGAAGCAGGTGTTACAAAAAAAGAGATATATGAGGCAGTAGAGAGTCTCTTTCAGGAGGTTGATGATGCTGAAAATTAATCAAGTATATAAACAATTTGGTTCCAAGGAGGTCTTAAAAGGAATAAATTTAGAAATTCAAGATGGATCTATCTTTGGTTTAGTAGGAATCAATGGTGCGGGTAAATCTACATTATTGCGCTTAATTGCTGGAGTATATGAAGCAGATAGTGGAAATATTATTCTCAATAATAAAGATACATATCATGATGAAACAGCACGTAAGGAAATTGCCTTTGTTTCAGATGAACAATATTTCCCTTTGGGTAGTACAGTAGAAAATCTGAAAATGCTTTATCAAACCATGTATAACTTCTCTGAAGAAAAATTCCAAAAGTATCTAGAAGTATTTGGCTTAGATCCAAAGATGGTAGTAGCGAATCTATCTAAGGGTATGAAGCGTAGAGTTTCCTTATTGTTTGCTTTATCTATGCAGCCTAAATTAATTCTTCTTGATGAAGCTTATGATGGCTTAGAACCATTAGCACGTTTGAATTTTAAAAAAGCATTAACTGAGCTTATTGAAGATGAACAAATATCGGTTCTGATTTCTAGTCATAACTTAAAAGAATTAGAAGATATCTGTGATTCCTTTGGCATATTGGAAGATGGCAAAATCATTAGCTATGGTGATTTATTAGAATCCAAAGAAATGATTAATAAGTACCAAGTAGTCTTTACGGAGGATAAGAAGAGAGAAGACTTTAAGAATTTAGATATTCTACATTTCAGTAATGAAGGTAGAGTGTGCCAATTAGTCATTCGTGGTAAAGAAGAAGTAGTAAAAGCCACTTTAGAAGAAATGCAACCTCTTCTATTAGATGTCTTGCAGGTAAATTTTGAAGAACTCTTCATCTATGAATTGGAAAGTAGAGGGCAAATCCATGAATAAGAATTATTTCTTATATTTATTCAAAAAAAGAAAGATTGCGATTTTCTTCTTCTTAGCTGTATATGTGGGTATGGCTTTTGCCCCATTTATGTTTACGAATCTTCAAGATGGAAGTGTTTTGCGTGATTGTTTCTTGTCATCTGTGGCGATTTCTTCTGCAATGTCAACGATATTATGTTTCGGTTTACCAATTCTTTTATTCCACTTTGTGCATCAAAAAAGAACCGTAGACATTTACTTTTCTCTACCGGTAAAACGTAGTGAGCAGCTCATTACAACCTTACTCTTCATCTTTGCGATAGCCTTTGGTTATTTCATTATTGGTGTAAGTTTAGCCTATTTCTTATCTATGCCAGCTAAGATAAATTTCACCATCTATCTTTATATATTAGCCTTTGGGGCATTAATGTTATTGGTATTTATCTTAGTGAATAGCTTATGCTTCTTAGTCGCAAATAATCTATTTGATGGAATTGTAATGATTGCTGCATATAACTTTATTGCTGTAGCGATACTTATCTTTATGCAAACCTTCAATTACAACTTAATTGCTGGATCAGTTGGAATGATGATAGGTGAAGGGCTAATCGCTTATTTCTCGCCACTTAATATGAGTATGGTAACAATGCTCGCTATTGTACGTAAGATATATAACTCAATTCATTACGCTTCCGTTAATGGCAGTTATATCTTGATGTTAATTGTTTATGGAGTAGTTGCTGCATATGGTTTATATCGCCATTTTGTTCTAAGAAAAGCAGAGCGTGCTGAACAGGTGTCAAGTGGTTTCTTTGCTTATCCATTTATCATTCATTTCTATGCCATTATCTGTTTATTCATTCTCTCTATGTCAACAAGCGATTCTCTAGGTTCAGCCTTTATGTTGTATCTATTGTTGTTGGTAATCTATATTGTTGCGACCTTTGTCTATAAACGCAAAATTAGTATTGATTGGAAATATTTACTCTTCTATGCAATAGCTTTAGTTCTCTCTATCGCTCTCGTTCGTGTAGGTTATGCAACAAGAGGCTTTGGCATAGCGGATAACTACAATATTCAACAAGGGGAATTGTTGAGATATCACTATCAGAGTTTCTATGATGTAGATGCGGATAATGGTTTTCAAGTCATGATTGAGGTTAATATTCCAACTAAAGAAATAGCGAAGCATCAAGAAGTGGTAGATTATTTTGAAAGTATGCGAGAAGAAAGTATAGAAGCATTCTATCAAAAGAAAGATATAGGCATATCTGAAGGATTCTTAAGTATTCATAATCTAGATAATATAGCGCAAGGAAGACTGATAGATGAGAGACAATATACTATCTTTAACAAAATCACAAAGGAAGATATACGCATGTTAAACGAGCATAATTGTGTAAATTTTACTTTATATAATGATGAAGGAGTAGAAGTAAAAGTAGAAGATTTTCTAAAAGGGAAAGGAGAATAGTAAGTATGATTGTGAAATTATTTCCTGAAGAAAGAAGTGTTGAATCAAATGGAAAAAAGAGTAAATTAACACCAAAAGAATATAAGATATTAGATTTGTTGATGCAAAATCCAGGCAAAACCATGTCATCAGAAGAAATCTATACACATATTTGGCAATGTGAACCATTCGCATGTGAGCCTATTGTTGCAGTACATGTACGCCACATACGCGAAAAAATTGAACGTGATCCTTCTAAACCAACCTTTATTAAATCATTATGGGGAAGAGGTTATCGTTTCAATATGAATAGTATTTAAAAGGAAGGGATAGTAGGATGTGAATCATTCTATTATCTTTTCTTTTTGGGCTATAATGTAGGCTATGAATAAAAACGATATCAGTGCGCGTATGCGTGAAAATACGAATTTAAGTCATAAAGAAAAATTACAAATTGTTTATCGTTTAAGTATGCCTGCAATACTAGCTCAAATATCCGAAATCATTATGCAATATATCGATGCGGCAATGGTAGGGATATTAGGGGCAAGTGCAACAGCTTCCATTGGCTTAGTGTCTAGTAGTACATGGTTATTTGGTGGCTTGCTTTCGGCAACAGCGGCGGGATTTTCTGTACAAATTGCGCATGCTGTAGGAGCGGGAGATACTAAACGTGCGAAAGGAATATTTAAAAAATCGATTTTAACGAGTGTATTATTTTCTTGTTTAATCATGTGTTTAGGTATAGTAGTGTCATTCTATTTACCTAGATGGCTACATGCAGAAGAAAGCTTATGGCAAAATGCGACATATTATTTCTTGTTCTTTTCTTTATTCATTCCTTTTCGTATGCTGAGTACTTTATCTATGAGTTCCTTACAGGCTTCTGGCAATATGAAAGTTCCTTCCTTATATTTAACTTTAATGTGCTTCTTGGATGTCATCTTCAATTATTTTTTGATTTTTCCTAGTCGCACCATTTCTCTATGGGGCTATTCTTTTTCTATTTATGGAGCAAATTTAGGAGTACTTGGAGCACAATTAGGTACATCCTTGTCGGTTGTTGCAGCAGGTGGTTTAGCCTTTCTTTATGCAATAAGAAAATCGGATATATTGAATATAAAAGATGTTAAAGAAAGTTGGCTGGCGGATAAACAAATCATAAAAGAAGCCTTACGTATTGGTGGCCCAATGGCTTTACAACATTCAGGACATTCCCTAGCTCAAGTGGTAAGTACACGCATTGTTGCACCATTAGGTACAATCGCGATTGCGGCGAATTCCTTTGCGGTAACTGCTGAATCTTTATGCTATATGCCTGGCTTTGGAATAAGTAGTGCAGCGACTACTTTAGTAGGTCAATCTTTAGGTGCACAAAATAAATCCTTAGCGAAAAGCTTTGCGTGGCTATGTACAGCTTTAGGTATGCTTGTGATGAGTATAGGGGGAATCATAATGTATTTCTTTTCTCCATATGTATTTGCCTTTTTAACACCGGTAAAAGAAGTACAAGTATTAGGTGTGGAAGTATTGCGTATAGAATTATATATTGAAGCTTTATTCGCGGCTTCCATTGTAGCAACAGGTGCCTTAAGAGGAGCAGGAGATACATTTGTGCCAGGTTTAATCAATCTTTTTTCGATGTGGGTAGTACGTCTAATTAGCGCTTACTTCTTATCACAAATATTAGGGCTTAAGGGTGTGTGGATCGCTATGGCTTTAGATAATAGTTTTGCGGGAATCATGATATTAATACGCTTAAAAAGTGAAAAATGGTTACATTTGACTATACAGAGTTAAAGGAAAATGCGTACAATAAGAAACAGGAGAAAGAATATGAAAACATATATTGGAATTGATTTAGGTGGCACAAATGTACGTGCTGCAAGAATTACAGAAGAAGGAGAAATATTAGCCCAAGTATCAAGCCCATCTCATGGCCAAGAAGGTCCAGAAACGGTAATGAAAATCGTAAAGGATTTAGTATATTCCCTACCAAATTGGCAAGAATGTGCGGGTATAGGTATGGGTGTACCTGGCCCTGTAAATACAGAAAAAGGATGCATGGAAATTAGTTCTAATTTAACGGGTTTTAAAGGTTATCCAATAGCGGATGATTTACAAAAAGAATTTGGCTTACCAACTTTTTTAGATAATGATGCTAATGTAGCTGGTTTAGCAGAAGCTTTAGTTGGTGCAGGAAAAGGCTTAAAAACAGTCTTCTATACAACGATTTCTACTGGTATAGGCGGCGTATTGGTGGTTAATGGGCAAACGGTAAGTGGTAAGCATGGCTTTGGTGGAGAAATTGCGAATATTATCATTGACCGCAATCGAAAGAAAATTAATTATTTGAATGCAGGTGCAGTAGAAGTGGAATGCAGTGGTACTGCGATTACACGCAAAGGAAGAGAAGCATTGGCGGATTTAGGTGTAGAACATGCAGGTCAAGTATTCGCTTTAGCTAGAGAAGGAAACCAAAAGGCTAAAGAAATAGTTACTACATTGCACAGAGATTTAGGACAATTATTCGCTACCATCGCATGTGTTTGTGATCCAGATATATTTATTTTAGGTGGTGGCATGATGAAAAGTGCAGATGATGTTTTACCAGGTATGATAGAAGAATATAAAAAGCTTTCGCATGAAGCATTATGGGATACTCCATTTGTTTTAGCAGAATTAAAAGAACCTGGCATCGTTGGTGCAGCGATGTTACCAAAAAGCCAAGGAATCTAAAAAAGTTACTTCGCGTAACTTTCTATTTTACTTCATGCCATTTAATAATCACTTCTTTTTGGTATTGTTTACCATCAATAGAAATGATATCGCGACCAATCTTATTCGCAAAAGAAGTCAGTATAGTTTGCCTTTTGATGGTAAGTACTTCGCACTTGAGTAAGAAGTCTTTCCAATCTGCATAACCGAATTTTTCTGTGGCGAAGGTGCGTGTTGCCCATGGGGAAGAACCATATGTTGTCTTTCCGTTTTTTAATTTCAATGCCCAATCGCAATTCGCAACATGATTACCCCAATGGTCACTACCACGTACGACACCTTTTTTGGTAAACCAATAACGTGATCCGCTACCAGATGTGAAATCTGGCTTTCTTTTTGGCTGTTCTACTTCTTGGTATAAAACAATTGTAGAATCAAAGAAGTTAGCAGGCCCAGCTATTCCTTCTTGTAAAGGAGCGTAATGTTCCTGTAAAGAATAGAAATGTTTAGCAGGGGAACGATAATCAATTTCGTGTTCATTTTTGCGGTCAAGAAAAGCTTGAACCTTATCTTTCATTTGCATATTTTTAACCCTCCGAAATAGCCTTATAGAATAGCATATATTTTATAGAAGGCAATAGGAAAGTTGTATATTAACGTTGTTGGAAGTATTGTATGAGGATATCTTTCATATAATGGTAGCGCCTTGCATAAACATTTTCTACACGGATTAAATCAAAACCATGTTCCTTACATATAGCATTCTTTTGGGCATCTCTATTTTGTACTATTACATCATCGCGATGCTCTTTACCGTCCAATTCTATGGCTAATATAGGCATTTCTTTATTTCCGCTTTTATGATAAATCACAAAGTCAAATCTTCCTTTATAAAAGAAATCTATATAGCTAGGATTCTCGGTAAAGACTTGAGAAATAGGTACTTCTTTATGAATGGTATATTGCGAGCCATCATGGAAGGCATTATCTAAAGCATGATTTAAATTCATTAAGAAAGCAGCTTCTGTTTCGCTACTATATGGCTTAACCCCTAAGGCTCTAGATTTACTTTCTCTAGCGGTAATACAAGCGTCGTTTTGCGAGCGTACATATTCAATTAATTCAAATAAATCATCCCGTTCTTGTGGGTTATGCAGGCGTAATACTTCCTTTGTGCTACCAACTAAAACAAGCTGTTGTTTCGCACGTGAAGTAGCTACATTAATTAGTTCTTGATTGTTTTTTAACCAATCATAAGTTTCCTTTCTTGTTTTATCTGTTATGGCAAGAGAAACAAGAATAATATCTTTTTCATCTC
>JAFVFM010000080.1 GCA_017475415.1 Solobacterium sp. | reverse complement strand
TCTCGTTTTGTAGTAATATCTATTATTTTTATTCAACCCCTCTATACTTCGCCTATTTTTTCTTGCTTTTTGCCATAATAAAAAGGGTTATTACACCCTCTCAATAATGCTTAGAATACACCTTGCGCAAGCATTGCTCTTGCTACTTTTAAGAAGCCTGCTATATTTGCCCCTTTAACTAAGTCATAGCCTAAGCCATATTCTTCACTAGCCTCTTTAGCTGCATCATGGATAGATGCCATAATTTGTTGTAACTTTTGATCTACTTCTTCTTTTGTCCATGCATAGCGCATTGCATTTTGTGACATTTCTAGCGCTGAAACAGCTACACCACCCGCATTAGCCGCCTTAGCTGGACCAACAATTACACCATTTTCTTGTAAATAGGCAATAGCCTCATTACTCGCTGGCATATTTGCACCTTCGAAATAATATTTCGCCTTTGCTTCAACAATCAATTTTGCCTCTTCTAAGCCAATTTCATTTTGTGTAGCACAAGGGATATAGATATCTGCCTTTACTTCATATGGCTTCTTACCTTCATAGAATGCACAGCCAAATTTATCTGCATACATTTTTACATTAGGTGTACGTGAAGCTCTTATTTCTAATAAATAATCTAATTTTTCTTTTGTTGTAATGCCATCCGGATCATATACATAGCCATTATGACCACTAATCGTAACCACCTTAGCTCCCATTTCAGCGATCTTTACTGCTGCACCCCAAGCTACATTACCATAACCCGATAAGACAACTGTCTTTCCTTTGATGCTATCGCCTTCATGCTTTAATACTTCATTCGCAAAATATAAAACACCAAAGCCTGTTGCTTCAGGGCGGATTAATGAACCACCATAACTTAGATCTTTACCCGTTAATACACCATTTTCATAGGCGTCGCGAATTCTTCTATATTGGCCAAATAAATAACCAATTTCTCTAGCACCAACACCGATATCCCCTGCTGGTACGTCTATACTAGGACCAATATGCCTTTGTAATTCTCACATAAATGCTTGGCAAAAACGCATGATTTCTCCATCGATTTTTACTTTTGGATCAAAATCACTTCCACCCTTTGCTCCACCTATTGGTAAAGTCGTTAAACTATTTTTAAATACTTGTTCAAAGCCTAAGAACTTAAGAATAGAAAGATTCACACTAGGATGGAAACGTAAGCCTCCTTTATATGGGCCAATTGCCCCATTAAATTGCACACGATATCCTCGATTCACTCTTACTTTATGCTCATCATCTTGCCAAGCTACACGGAAGGTAATGATTCTTTCCGGTTCAACTAGGCGCTATAATAAAGCTAGATCTTCATATTCTGGATGACGGTCTATAACTGGCTCTAATGAGGTTAATACTTCTTCTACTGTTTGTAAGAATTCCCTTTCATTTGGATTCTTTTCTTTTGTTGCTGCAATTACTTTTTCTACATATTTATTCATAGGTCTTCCCTCTAATTTTTACTTATTTTACACCAGTATTTACCAAGAGAAAAGAGAGTTATTCACTCTCTTTATCATTTTGTGGATATAAGAATTCTTCTTTATAACTATCTAAAGAAGTAATATGGTCAATATATTCTTTAGAGAAATAGAATGGCTTAGGGCCAAATGGATTTAATACAATTCCTGTATAACGAGATGTATGCATAATGCGGATAATTTCTTGAAAGCTTAATACAACAGAAACTGCCTCATCGCTATTCATCACTTCTTTATATGAAGATAAGGCTGCCCAATCCGTAAAGATAGGAATAATATTATCGGTTTTACTTCCTTCTGTCGCAACCGCTAAAAAGGAAACAGCTTCTCTGCCTAATAAAGGATCCATAATATCTCCTTTATGGAAATCATTTGCCGATAGGATTGCTGGAACAATATAGCGACTATGACAGGCATCATAAACTAATGTACTCATAAATGTATTATCGCAATTATAGTCATTATAGCGATCAATCATTGAAGTTAAGCGTGGGTTTTCAGCATGTACGTAACGCTCATCACGTAGCTCTGGATTTACACTCGTAATAATTCCAAATTGTTGTGGAACATAATCTTTATCAAATGTTTCTAAAACCAATTCCACTTCTTCATCTTTGGCTTCTTTTACTTCTTTTCCATTGACCAACATAGAAGTAATATGACCACTACGTGCTAACATAGCTGGATTAATTAAATAAGCCAAATCATTCTTATGCAATTCCCCGATTAAGCACCCTACTAAATGACTTTCATCAATCACTTTCTCAATTAAGAAAGTATAGCGTCTTTTTCTATAGAAAAGATTACCAAGCCTTAGCATTGATTCAATACGCTTTTTTCTAGGTAAATAGTTTTGATAATTATAGGAAAAGGCAAGTGTAGCTAACACCAAACAAACAATTCCAATTACTATGGAAATATATGCCGTATCCCTTTTTAGAGGTGATGTTTCTATATCACTTGCGATATCGATTAATAAAAGAATACTCACCAAAACAATCGCAAAGAAAACGGATACCATAGACCATCGCTTAGAAACCATCTTCCGTGGGCTTTTTCCTTCTCTGCCATCATAAAGGCGATTCAAATAATTCATCCCCCAAATAGTTGGATAACATAATAGGATAGCCAATACAATACCGAATGTCATTGCATAAACATAATCAATTTCTCTAGCATTATATAAAGTAAAAATGATATACAACAATAAGAAAATGAATTGAATAATTAAGCCAACACCAATACTTGCGATACGATATATTACTTTTTTCATAGGCTTTAATACTATAGCAGAAAGAATGCTATATTCCTAATATTATGGCCTTCTTAGCCACAATAAATACATTTCACGACTTTGATCCAATGACTTTAGTGGGAAGATTGTACCAACTATATCCTTTACTTCTTCACCAGGTTTAGCGTATACACCTACATGCGTAAAGCCTTCTTTTGGATTCGCTCTAGCTGCCTCAAAGACATCTGGCCTACTCATAAGGCGCCCTTCAAGTATAGTCATTGCCTTATCATATAATTCTCGATCATGCGTTGGAACACCAAATAGTTCCACACATTCATGATTAAATTGCATAATATCTGCCTTTCCATCCGCAAAACGCACAATTGCTAAACCACCAATCATACGATTAAGTTGTAAAACATCAATCATCTTCGCATCCATTAGTTCATCCAAATGGATAGCTTCTATACGTCTTGTTTCTTCTTCTGGTTCACCACGTTCAATGCTATCTTCATTTACTAATGCTAAAGCATCTTTTATTGGTAATGGACGGTAATAATAATATCCTTGTGCATACATACAATGTATACGCATCAATTCTTCTACTTGGCGTTTTGTTTCTACACCTTCTACTACAACATTCATGCCAATTAGATGTGCCATACGAATAACTGTTTCTACAATATTGCGATCCGTTTCATTGCTGTCCATGGCATCAATAAATTTCTTATCTAGTTTTAGCACATCCACATGCATTCCCCGTAAGGAATTCAAAGATGAATAACCTTTTCCAAAATCATCCATCAATATGGTAAAGCCTTCATCATGCAGTTGAGAAACGTTCGAGCGAATAATCTCTGGATCCCTCGCATAGGCACTTTCCGTTACTTCAATTTGAATTAAACTATGATCCAATTGATATTGATTCGCTAAACCAATAATCGTTTTCCCTACTGCGCCAAAGTGGAAGTCAACACGTGATACATTGAAGGATATAGGTAAAGGATCCTTTCCTTCATCCAATAATTTTCTTTGCAACTTACATACTTCTTCCCAAATGAATTCATCCAATGCATGAATATAACCTGTCGCTTCCATTAAGTCCACAAAAACAGCAGGAGATACAACCTTACCATTACGTAGCCAACGTACTAAAGCTTCAAAAGATACAATCTTTCCTGTTTGCATCTTCACTTTTGGTTGTAAATAGAAAGTGAATTCCTTTTCTCTTAACCCTTTTTCTATATCCATTAATAGAAGTTGATCTTGTTGAGAACGTATATAGAGCGATTCATCAAAGAAGGCTACATGATTTGTATAATTATTCTTAACATTGCCAATAATCATTAGCGCCCTTTCATACAACAAATTCGCACTGATTTTGCGGTCACTAGTAATACAGAAACCAAAGGCTGGCACAAAACCATTAGGTAAATCTAGACTTTGAATTTGGCTTTCTGCCCAAGCTTTTAAATCATCTTGATTTCTTCCATCAGCTGGCATAATTAACATAAAGTTATCGCCACCAATATAGCCTGTTAAACCACCATTCTTCTGTACAGCTTCTTTTAACAATTCACTTGTTAATTCTAATAAGCGATCACCCGCGCTACGACCGAAAATACTGTTATATAGCTTGAAGTTATTTAGATCGATAGCGACCATAGCGATATTATGTGCACTTGTTCTAGATAACCAAATATTTGCACGATTAAAGGCATCTTCACCTTGATACATATCCACATGTACTGCATCACTAAATTCCTTTACACCTTCTCTATCCCGTAAAGAAAGAATTTGATGTGCATCGCTTAGATTACGTACAGAAGAAATCGCAGTAAAATTATCTTCATGAGAATCTACCAAATATAATGTCTCACGCATCCAATCCCAGCCACCATCTTGACCAGGTAAACGATATTCAATAGAAAGTTCCCCATTTTCTTGTTTTTTCAAATGACTTTCAATATCAATATCCCAGAATTTGTTGTAATATTCTTGATCGCTAGGATGTACATATTTACGCTTTACTACTTCATATACTTCTCTTAATGGGCCTTGTTTGCCAAGATATTGGAACCGATTGCCATGACTATAAAGCACTTTAAAACTATTCAAAGAGAAATTGAGTTCTGTTAAGCTTTCTATCGCATGAACTGGATCATTTTCCCTTTCATTTTCCATATCTAATTTTTCTAAATCAGTTTGGCGATATAAGGCACGCTTTTCATCAAATACTTTTAAATCGGCCTTACGCATCAATGTATCAATACTAGAATTCCATTGTTTTTCATAAATAAAACCTGTAGAACATTCTATATTCTCTTTACTCATGTCTTTTTTGATTTTTTCTATCTTAGCTAAAAAGTTTTCTTCTTCTAAGCCAAACATAACAACTACAAATTCATCCCCACCAACACGGAATACATTATGTGTACCAAAGTATTTAGAGAATATACTAGCAGAACGAATAAGTATCGTATCTCCTGCACCTTCCCCCATGCTACGATTTACATCTCGCAAATTTAAAATATCAATATAAAGTACGCCTATCGTTTCACCATATTGATATCGATTACAGGATTCATATAAATATTGCCGATTACCTACACCAGTTAAACGATCACGAAAGCCAATTCTTTCCATGCGTTTTTCTAAAGAACGACGACTAATTAAGCCCGCAAAAATAAACGATAAAACCGTAAATATTTCGCTTATTTCTCGCGCCTTATGAATATCAAGATTTTCTATACCATAAAAGCCAATTAAACTATCATTATGAAGAATGCGCTCTGCCAAAAAACTACGCACACCACGCCCCTTTAATGTTCCATATAAGAAAGGATTTACATCTCTTAATACTTCTATATCCTCTACGAATAATGCACCCTCAAGCTCTTCATAGTTTTCTACAATTCCTTCAATTAATTCTACTGGTAAAGTAGGCAAGACATCACTTTCACTAGAAACGCCTTCTTTGCACCATTCAATATCTACATGAAAAACACCACGATTTGTATTCTTGAAAATATAAAAACGATCAGCCTGCACTAGATTCCCATAATAAGAAACCAATTTCTCAAGATTCTCATAGGAAGAACCACTAGAAAATGCATAGCTGAAACTTTCTTCTAACATTTTTGCGATATCAAGTTGTTGAATAATCTTTTCCATTCCCCCTGCCCAATCTTTCGTTAATATTCGTTTTCATAATAATTATGGCGTATATCCAAAATTTGAAAAGATACTATTCCATTTTCACTTATTATCTATAGAAAAAAACAGTATACTCTCTTTTATTTATACGAAATATATGAGCCAAATGTACTTAATTTACAAGGAAATAGTGATATAATCTTTAGCGTGAAAAAAGAAGAAGAAAAACATGGTTTGGTTAAAGAAGCTATTCGTATGGCATGGCCTGCTGTACTGGAAAGCTTTTTTGTATCATTAGCTGGCATTATTGATACCTTGATGGTTTCTTCTATGGGTACATATGCAGTAGCTTCCGTCGGACTAACAGGTCAACCAAAATTTGTCATACTAGCTCCATTTTTTGCCTGTAATATTGCCTTATCTGCCTTAGTCGCTAGACGCCGTGGCCAACAAAACAGAGAGAATGCCAATCAACTTCTGATTACTGCCTTAACCTATACGCTAATAGCCTGTATTATTCTTTCCATTCTTGCCTATATTTTTGCCCCAAATATCATTTCCTTTTCCGGTTCAAATATCGATACACACGATGCTGCAGTAACTTACTTCCGTGTAATTCATGTCGGCTTATTCTTCAATGTTTTTTCTTTAGTCATCAATGCTGCCCAACGCGGTTCCGGAAATACACGCATTGCTATGACGACTAATGTTACTTCTAGTATTGTTAATGTCATCTTTAATTACTTACTCATTAATGGTAACTTCGGTTTTCCTAAATGGGGCATATTTGGAGCAGCATTCGCAACTGTGCTTGGTACTGTAGCTGCATTTATTTTAAGTATCCGTTCTCTATTCGCAAAAGATAGTTATGTATCCTTACCTTATTGCTTAAAACAACGTATCAGACCATCTTTTGAAGCCTTAAAGAATATTTATTTATTAGCTTATAATTTCTTTATTGAAAATGTAGCTATGCGTATAGGCTTTGTGGTAACTGCTGTATTAGCTGCTAAGCTTGGAACTGACGCCTTTGCGGCACATCAAGTAGGGATGAACTTTTTAGGTTTAGGTTTCTCCTTTGGCGATGGTATGCAGGTTGCAGCAGTAGCCCTAATTGGCCGCTCTTTAGGAGAAAAGAAAATCAAGAAAGCCAAAGAATATGGTATTACCTGCCAACATATAGGCTTAGCCATTTCTTTGGCATTAGCTTTATTCTTATTCCTCTTTGGTCGAACCATTTTCTCTTTCTTTTTCCAAGATGAACATGTCTTAGATATGGGAGTATTAGTTTCCCGCTTTATTATGGTTATTGTACTCTTCCAAATTTCACAAGTGATTTACGGCGGCTGCCTTAGAGCTGCAGGAGATGTGAAATATACCCTATTCGCCTCTTTAATTAGTGTTACTTTAATCCGTTCACTTGTTACCTATATTCTTGTTTCGCTATTCCATTTAGGGCTAGTAGGAGTCTGGATTGGTGTTTTATCTGACCAGCTCTCGCGCTTCCTATTTATGTCTTTACGATTCAAACAAGGTGATTGGGTTCATCTACAAATTTAAGCGTCCCATTGCGCTTGGAATAAAGAGGCATAAAAGCCTTTTTTGTTTAACAATTCCTCATGTGTGCCCTGCTCTATTATTTTCCCTTTTTGTAAGACAAGTATTTGATCAGCATCTTGTATTGTAGATAAACGATGCGCTATCACAAAAGTTGTTTTATCTTTACATAAAGCACGCATTGCCCTTTGTATTTTTTGTTCAGTTGCAGAATCCACATTGCTGGTAGCTTCATCTAAGATTAACATCTTACTCTTACTTAGCATCGCTCTAGCAATCGTTAATAATTGTTTCTGTCCCTTAGATATATTAATTCCATCATCTGTTAATAAGGTATCATAGCCATCTTTTAAAGATAGAATAAAATCATGTATTTCTACTGCCTTACATGCTTCTATAATTTCTTCTTTTGTTGCCTCCTTATTTCCATAAGCTATATTTTCATATATGCTTCCTTCAAATAACCATGTATCTTGCAAAACCATAGAGAATTGTTCACGTAATGAATCTCTTGTGCAATGCTCTATATCTTTTCCATTAATACAGATCTTACCTTCATCCGCATCATAAAAGCGCATCAGCAAATTAATGAGTGTTGTTTTTCCTGAACCAGTTGGCCCAACTATAGCAATCATTTCTTTATCTTTAGCTTTAACGCAAATATCTTCCAATACCTTACGTCCTTTTACATATTGAAAATAAACATGATCAAATTCTACTTCCCCTTTTTCTTCTTTTAAAACATAAGCGTCGTCATCATCTGCTTTTTCGCTTTCTTCATCTAATAAGGCAAATACTCTTTTACTTGCCGATAGTGCAGATTGCATTTCTGCTAAGATTTCGGCCATCCCACTTATCGGCCCAGAGAATCGTTTTGAATAAAGAATAAAAGCGGATATATTACCAATAGAAATCTGTTTCGCTAGATACAAAAAGCCACCTAAGCCCGCAATTAAAGATAAAGATAAATTATTGATAAACATCACTACCGGGCCAACAATAGAACCTTGATAATCTGCTTCATAATATGTATCTACTGCTTCTTTATTTTTTATTTGAAAACGTGCTACAACACTTTCTTCTTGGCCATATGCTTTTATCGTTTTATGCCCAGAAAGCATTTCCTCAATAAAGCCATTAAGCTCACCTAATTTCTTGGAACGCTTAGAAAATAATGGCCTAACAACGCGAGCTCTATGCCTAGTAATATAAAAGATTAATGGTGTTGTAATCACAAAGATAATACATAAAAGAACAGAAATATGAAGCATCATCACAAAAGACCCAATTACGGTAATGATACTTGTTGCAGCAGTTAAGATATCTGAAGATAAAGAAGTATTGATCGTATCAATATCATATGTAATTACGGATATCAAATCACCCGCCTGCCGTTTATCAAAATAAGATATAGGTAAGCTTAATAAATGAGTAAAAACTTCATTACGCATCTCTTGTGTGATTTTTGAAGATATACGCACCAGCATGACTTGTGTAATATAGGCTAATACGCTACTGCATATCACACATGCTAGCATCGCAAAACACATTTGATAAACTAGATTAAATTGCACTGTTCCTTTATCTGCTATTGCATCAATTGCCTTACCAGAATAATAAGGTATGAATAAGGCAAGTATATTAGAGGTAAGAGTAAAACAAAATACAATAAATAAACTACCCTTATGACGCAAAACATAAGTCATCAACCTTTTCGCAGTAGCCATATTTGATTCCTGATTCACCTTATTCAAATAGAGCACCCCCCATCTGTGAAGAAGCTATCGTTTGGTAAATTGCATTTGTTTCTAATAGTTCTTTATGCTTACCTATACCCTGTATCTTTCCCTTTTCCAATACGACTATTTGATCACAGGTTTGAATGGAAGATACTCTTTGTGCAACAATTACAGTCGTTTTCTTTCCATAATTATCTTTTAAAGCTTTTCTTAACTTCGCATCTGTTTGATAATCAAGCGCTGAACTAGCATCATCCAATAATAGGAAATCACTTGGACTTGCAAAGGCCCGTGCTAAAAGTAATCTTTGTCTTTGTCCACCAGATAGATTGGCACCCTTATTGGTTAATGTATATTTTTTTCCTTCTTGCAATTCATTTATGAAATCACTCGCCTGCGCCACCTTTATGGCTTTTTCTCTTTCTTCTTCGCTGATCTTTCTACCAAAAGAAATATTTTCTTCTATCGTATCTGCGAATAAGAAATCATTTTGCATCACAATGCCAAAATGCTTCCTTAACGTACGCGGATCGTAATTACGTATATCTTTCCCATTTAGGTAAATCGCCCCTTCTTTCACATCATAGAAACGTAATAATAAGGATAAGATAGATGTCTTACCAGATCCTGTTATGCCAATTATACCTAGGCTTTCCCCTTTCTTTATGCGCATATTAATATGGCTTAAATTATCTCTTTTGCCTACATAAGAAAAGGTTACATCTTTAAATTCAATTGCGTATCGGTCATCTCCATCTGGGTAATTGCCTATATTCCACTGTTTTTCTGTTTCACTATTTAATACTTCCATAATGCGCTTTGTAGAAGCCATTCCTCGAGAATACATAATAAACATGCGTGAAACAGCCATAAGCGATCGTGATATCATTTGAAAATAACTCATAAACGCTAAGAGTGTTCCTACTTTAGATAAGCCCAAAGAAACACGTCTAGCCCCAACAGCGATAACTGCTAACATTCCTAAATAGAGAAAGAAATTCATCATTGGATTAATCATTGCCATAATTTCATTGGCGTGTATTTCTTTATCTCTTACCTTTTGGTTAGAATGAAAAAAACGTTCCCCTTCATCCTTTGTTTTGGATAAGGCTTTAATTACTCGTATACCCTGTGCATTTTCACGCACAATAGAAGTCAAACGATCAATAGCCTTTTGTACAGCCGTAAATAGAGGCACACCCTTTGTTGCACGAAAATAAATCAAAATAGCCATTAGAGGTATAATCGTGACAAAAATCATTGCTAGATAGGCATCCATGATAAAAGTCATGATTAAGCCACCAATCGTAATCATAGGTGCACGTATACCCATTCTCTGTAACATACTTATCATGCGATGCACATGATAGGTATCCGATGTTAAGCGCCCTTCTAAAGAAGGTATAGTAAATTCATCCGTTTTCGCACAGGAAAGATATAAACTATGATCAAATAAATCTTGCCGTAAATGTTCTGTTATATTTCTAGCTACTTTAGAAGCATTTCGATTGGCGAAGATATTCATTCCTAAAGCAACAAGCGAACAAATTATCATTACAGCCATCCAAAAAATAATGCTTCCTTTATTTCGACTTGGAACTATATCGTCTAATATAAATGAAAGAATTTCTGGTAAAAATAATTCAATAATTGTTCCTAGGCTTTTAATACCTAAACCTAGAATCAACATGTTGCGAAAGGGCTTTATATAATTTCCTAATGTTTTCACAATAAGTATTATAAACTTTTTTAATGCATTTAATGTATATAAAAATGTGCCATTACACTTAGCTCATTATCATTTCATTCTTTCCTTTTCTTACGTACAACATTAGCGATATCTTCGTCTATTCCAACTATCTTCATTGCATATTCTCTATTACAATATAAAGATTTCATTAGGTTCTTTGTTGTTGTTAAGGCACATTTTTTTACCTTCAATTATGCCTTCTTTTTTCCTATCTATTTTATAGGCATTAATGAGGTTAATTCCTTAAAAAGAAAAAAGAAGATTACAATTCTATCATGCAATCTTCTTTGTTTGATTATCTCCAAATGATGACTTTTCCTTCTTTTGTTGTTTGAATGATTTTCGTTACAACATATTTAGCATCTTCTAGTATCTTTGTCATTGGCTCCACTTCAATTTCCCCAGTTGCCTTAATCACAAGTTCTGTACCGCGTTCTTCATTGTGATATACCACTAAGGAATCTAGATTCGCATTTTGTTCCGCGAATAAATGCGATACTTCTTCCATTTCACCAGGACGATCTTCTACTTGAATGATAAATTTCGTCCCTTGATCTTGATAACCCATGATTTCCGTGAAGGCACGGAACATATCACGTTCTGTAATAATACCCTCAACGTGATTGTTTTCATCGACAACAGGTAATACCGAAACAGAAGATTCAATCATTTCTGCAGCAGCTTCTTCTAATAAACGATCTGCACTTGTGCTTCTTACTTCTGTAATCATGATATCTTTTACTTTTGTACGGGATAAAAGATAATTCAATTCATAAATCGACAAAGAAGTTGTATTTTTTCCCGATGATTCTGTTACTAAACCTTCTGTAATTAAACCAATTAATTTACCTTCATCATCTACTACTGGTAAACGATGAAAGTCACCTTGTTGCATAATTTCCAATGCTTTAGAGACAGGAGTATCTTTGGTAATGGTTTTGGGATTTCTCGTCATATAATCTTTTACATACATATGCTTATCCTCCTAAGTATGCCTTCTTTACTTGTTCACTATTACTTAGCTCTTCGCCCGTACCTTCTAAAGTAATCTTACCTGTTTC
>JAFVFM010000079.1 GCA_017475415.1 Solobacterium sp. | reverse complement strand
ATTTTCCCATTGTGGGTTAGGTGGGAAGAAGACATCTGTATTCAATATATCTGCCTTTGTTTTAAGAGAGGAGATAATCATCCATATAAATGGGAATGCCGTAAATATACAAGCCACACCTAAAACAATGAACTTCGTCAAGACGGTAAGAACGCGCATATACAAAGGACGTTTATCACTATATCTTGTATTCATTTCCTTACCTCCTTAATAATGAACCCACTTTTCACTTACTTTAAATTGAATTAAAGATAAGCCTACAGTAAGTAAGATCATCACTACTGCCACTGCTGTAGCTTGACCCATATTGAACTCTTGGAAACCTAATTGATAGTACATATACAATAATGTTCTTGTACTACCAGATGGTCCACCTTGTGTTAAGACTTGTATTTGGTCATATGCTTGCAAAGAATTCACCATTGTAATAATCGTCAAAAAGAATGTTGTAGGAGAAATAGATGGAAGCGTAATATCGAAGAATTGTCTAAAGGATGTAGCTCCATCCAAGGCACCTGCCTCATATAATTCTCCTGGAACTCTTTCTAATGCCGACAAATAGAAAATCATAGCGTAGCCCAAGGATTTCCAAATGGTAACGATAATCACACTTAACATTGCTGTATCGGAGGAACTAATCCATTTAATTGGCGAAGCACCCAAGGCCTGAAGTATGGTATTTGCTATACCTCCATCCGCTTTATAAATCCATGTCCAAACAATCGATATCGCTACAGTTGGTGTAATCCAAGGTGAAAATAGAATGAATTTCACGATGCCACTACCACGGAAATTTCTAACCAACAATAAGGCTAAAAATAAACCTAGAATAATTGTCGGAAACAATGTCCCTATTGTGAAAACTAACGTTTGCCATAAGGCCTCATAAAAACGTGGATTTTTTAATAATGATGCATAATTTTTAAACCAAACAATTTTATATGTTGGTGAAATAAAGTCCCAGTTCGTAAAGCTCAGGAAGATAGAACGACATATTGGATAAATCCAAAAGACAATCAGTGGAATAAGAGCAGGCAATACGAAGAGTAACACTGTTGAGACTTTATCATAACGCCTCTTATATTTTCTCTTCACTTTCTGTTTAGACATTAGTTTGTAATCGTCCTTTCCGTTTCAGGATCGAAGATATGTACTTTGTCTTCTTGTACAGTGAGGCGTATTTCATCACCATGTTCTTGTGGTTGTACATGATTAGTATTCATTACAACCATACCTTCACCAGTTTCCACATAAACAATGGCATTACTGCCCAAAAGTTCAAAGACATTTACTTTACCCGCAAAAACGGCATCTGTTTCCGTATTCGCTAATTCAACATGTTCTGGCCGTATACCCCCAAGGATCACTCTTCCTATCCAGCCACCTTCTTTTAGTTTTTTCGTTTTTTCTTCATTCATCCTAATTTTGCCTGTCGCTGTTCTTAAATACACTTCACCATTTTCTTCTATGCATTCTGCATCAAAGAAATTCATTGTCGGTGTACCAATAAAACCAGCTACAAATTTATTCACAGGATAATTAAATAGATTTGTAGGATTATCAATCTGTTGTATTTCGCCATCCTTCATTACCACAATCTTCGTCCCTAATGTCATCGCTTCTGTTTGATCGTGTGTAACATAGATAAAGGTTGTATTCAAACGTTGATATAAATCAGCTATCTCTACACGCATCTGTCCACGTAATTTCGCATCCAAATTGGATAATGGTTCATCCATCAAAAAGGCTTTTGGATGACGAATTATTGCGCGTCCCATCGCCACTCTTTGTTTTTGACCACCAGAAAGCTGCCCTGGTTTACGATCCAATAATTCTTCAAGTCCTAAAGATGCTGCTACATCATGTACACGTTTATCAATCTCATCCTTAGGTACTTTTTTGATTTTTAAACTATAGGCTATATTTTGATAAACAGACATATGTGGATAGAGTGCATAATTCTGGAACACCATTGCGATATCGCGATGTTGTGGAGCAATATCATTCATTTTTTCTCCATCAATAAATAATTCACCATCGCTGATATCTTCTAAACCAGCGATCATGCGCAATGTAGTCGATTTACCACAACCAGAAGGACCAACTAAAATCACAAATTCATTATCCTGAATTTCCAAATTGATATTCTTTACTGCTTGAAAGCCATTTTCGTATTCTTTAGTGATGTTTTTTAAAATTATTTCAGCCATATGTTTTCCCTTCTAAGGCTGGTAAGTGCCGTATTTCTACGGCAACTTACCAATGCGATTTATGCCTAACCGCCTAATGCTTCATCTAATGCGATTTGAGCATTCTTTTGTGCTTCATCTAGTACTTCTTGAGCAGATTTTCCTTCAAGTTCTAAAGCTTGGGCAGCAATATTTAATTCATCAAGAATCTTTCCGCCTGTAGGATCTACTGGATAAGAAGATACATGTTCAGCTTGTTTGAGTAATACACCAGCAACTGGATTTTCCTCTAAGAATTTTTGATATTCAGGAACTTCTGTAACCTTCTTATTTGCAGCAGGATATGTTGTTAACATCGTATATGCTGCTTGGTTTTCTGGATTTGTTAAGAATTTAATAAATTCATAAGCACCTTGTTGTCTTTCATCACCATTACCTTGTGGCATTACTAACATTAATGTTTGTGCCCATGGTTTAGATTCATTACCATTCCAACCAAATTGTTCTAATGGACGAATTACATCAAAATCAAAATCTACAGAGTCAACTGGTGAGCCAGTATAACCTGCTGATCTACCTTGTAATACATCATCAATGGTGTCATACCAATATGCCCAGTCATCTAAGCCATTCCATTTTGTTTCCATGATTTTATCGTCATGAATCCATCCACGGAATGCTTCCCAAACTTCAACCCATTCTTTCGAATTAATTGTTACTGTTTTTCCATCATCAGATAATACTTTTGCGCCATTTGCGAATGCAGCATCAATTAGATTCTTCGCATCACCACCCATAGGTTCCCATACTCTTTCATAACCTGCAGAAGTAAATTTATCTTTTAATGCCACTAAGTCTTGCCAAGATTTAACACTTTCTGGATCTACCCCAGCTTTCTTAAAGGCTTCAACATTGTAATAAGCAATTTGAATTGTTCCATACCAAGGACGCGCAAAAGTTACACCATCCGCTATACCATTAGCCGCAAAATCTGCATAGAAATCATCTGCGTTAAAATCTGCATCCGCTTTTTGGAAATCATCAAATGTAACTAAAGCACCCTTGTCATATAACTGTCTAGCAGGTGCTGTATCCAATAAAGCTACATCTGGTGCATTCTTACCAGCGATTGCTGCTTGGATATTTGAGAATGTTTTTACATAATTTTCTTGCTGAATCGCTGTTACATGATACTTGTCTTGTGAATTATTGAAATTATCGATTTCTTCATTTACAAGATCCATGACATTGTTGCCTTGAGCGAGCCAGAATTCGAGTTCAATCTTTTCTGAAGCTGTCTCATTTCCACTAGATTCTTCTTTCGTCTCTTCTTTGGTTTCTTCTTTTGTCTCTTCTTTTGTTTCTTCTTTTTGTTCTGTGTTGTTAGAAGAGCCCCCTCCTCCAGAAGAACATCCCACCAATAAAGATAGTGCTAATAATGATGCCAAAAATTTCTTCATTCTTCTTTTCCTCCTTTTAATTATTTCTTTCAAGAATGAATATACTCATGCCATGCATGATTATTTTTTAATATCTTCTTTTAAAGATTTCATTAAGCTAAGGCAAATCAAGATGATTACAATTCCTATAGGAAAAGCTGCAATTATTGAAACTGACTGTAAACTATGAATGGAATTTTGTGCAAAAATTAAAGCAATAGGAAATAGAATAAAAACCATAGACCAAAAAACTCTTATCCCTTTACTTGGTTCTTTATCAATAGGTAATTCTTTATAAGAATAATAGGAAATAACCATTGCTAAAGAATCAAATGTTGTAGCATAAAACAAAATCATCGTCACCACTAACAAAAGTAAGCCTAAAGCCGGTAGTGGCAAACCATCAAAGACGCGGATAATGATATCGGCATAATGACCACCACCTGCAATATAGCCACTAATATCCATGCCATGTTTTAATTGTTGGGCTAGCCCATAATTACCTAAAATGATAAAGGATAAAAAGGTTCCGGCTAAACCCCACATATAACCGCCAAATACCATGTTGCGGATGGTTCTTCCTTTAGAAATCGTGCCGATAAAGAATGGCGTTGCCACACACCAAACCATCCAATAGGCCCAATAATAAACTGTCCAATTTTGTGGAAAGCTTGTTTCTCTTAATGGATCCATCCAAGTAGCCATCGGAATAAAATTCTGTATGAGATTCCCTAATGCACTGAAACCTGTTTCTAATATATATCGTGTTTCCCCACCAAAGAATAATACATAACCTAATAAAGCAAAGAAGAAATAGGAACATAATATTGCTAATTTAGAAATTGCTTTCATTCCTATATATAAAACAAAAGTATAGATTACCGCAATGATAACCAATATCGCTATCGCTAAAGCAGTTGAGTTAGGTAAATGAAATACTGTCGCAAAAGCAGAAGAAAGTAGTGGAGTAGTTACAGCGAATGTTGTTGCTGTACCAGCAATCAAGGAAAAAATTGCGATTAAATCAATAATCTTACCCGCTAAACCATCTACCTTATCTCCTAATAAAGGTCTACAAGCTTCCGAATATTTTTGTTTCATTGAGCCTCGAACATGGAACATATAACCAAAAGCGACTGCTAAGGCAATATAAAAACTCCAAGCTATTGGTCCCCAATGAAATAATGGATATGTTGATGCCCAACGCTGTATGCCACCTAATTCTTCTATATATGGCTCACTTGCATATAAAGCCCATTCCGTAAGAGAATAGAACAATATATCAGCTGCCATAGTTGAAGTAAAAATCAATGCACCCCAAGTAAAATCAGAATATTGTGGCTTATCCAAATGCCCAAAGCGAATCTTGCCATATTTTGATAAGCCTAAATAAAGTGTAAACACAAACATGCCTAAACCCAGGACTGCATAATACAGACTAAAATCGTCCCCTATCACATGTCGTATACCTAACAATACATTTTGCGAAGCCTCCGGCATAAGCGCAAAGAAAACACATAAGCATATCACAACACTTAATGGAACGAATATTGAAAACCAATCCATTTTAATAGAATTATTTTGTCTTCCCTCAGACATACCCTCATCCCCTAATTCTATATAACTCTATTTTAAAGAAATAATGTAAGCGCTTCAATTAAAATTTTTTTCTGATTTATCCTCATTTTCTATCTTCTGATAAATATTCCTTATATATTTAGGATTATCTGTAATTATTGCTTCCACATTTCTTTCAAT
>JAFVFM010000078.1 GCA_017475415.1 Solobacterium sp. | reverse complement strand
TTACTCGCTAATGGTGAATTACCATCTATTGATTTATTATTAGCACATGCCGAAGATCAATTAATGTCTGCAGAAACATTTGGTATATTAGCTGAGCGTTTTGTAAAGTTATATAAAAAATTGAATGTAAGTGAATAAGTCATATTCCTAGAGCATCATAATTGACATATACCCCCGTGGGGTATATTTTAATTTTGGAGGAATGAGAAATGAAAAAAGGATGCTCACATTGCGATACAAGAAAGAAAGTGCGTAGTGAAGAAGAAAAGAAAAAGTTGTTAGTACGCTTAAAACGTGCAGAAGGGCAACTGCGTGGTATACAAAAGATGGTAGAAGAGGATGTATATTGCCCAGATATATTGATGCAAGTATCCGCTATTACAAGCGCATTAAATGCATTTAATAAAGAATTATTAGCCATGCATATCCATACTTGTGTTAAAGAAGATATTCTTAATGGCAAAAATGAAACAATTGATGAGCTTACTTTAGTATTACAAAAATTAATGAAGTATGTATGAAACAATATAGTGTAAGTGGAATGAGTTGTGCTGCTTGTCAGGCACGGGTAGAAAAGGCAGTTAGTGCTGTAGAAGGAGTGGATTCTTGTGCGGTAAGCCTATTGACAAATTCTATGGGCGTAGAAGGTAATGCAGATCCAAAAGATATCATTGCAGCAGTAGAAAAAGCTGGCTATGGCGCAGAATTAAAAGGCGCAGATAAGAAAAGTGATAGTTTAGAAGAAGATGTTTTAGTAGACAAAGAAACACCTAAATTAAAGCGTAGGTTGATTTGGTCGATTGGCTTTCTTCTAGCTTTGATGTATATCACTATGGGCTTTAATATGTGGGGGTGGCCTTTGCCAGCTTATTTTGAACATAATCATTTGGGTTTAGCTTTAACCCAAATGTTATTGACGATTGCAGTATTAATCATCAATCGTAAATTCTTTACTTCTGGTTTTTCTTCTTTATTCGCCTTAGCTCCACATATGGATACTTTAGTTGCATTAGGTTCATCTGTAGCATTTGTGTATAGCACAATTATTTTTTATCAAATGTGCGGTTTAATTACACATGGCGCAGAGAATATGGAATTAATGGATTTATATCATAATCAATTATATTTTGAATCTGCCGCAATGATTCCTGCTTTAATTACAGTAGGAAAGATGCTGGAATCTTTATCGAAAGGTAGAACAACAGATGCCTTAAAAGCACTAATGAAACTATCTCCTAAAACAGCTGTTTTGCGTAAAGATGGTAAAGATATTGAGGTAGCTATAGAAGAAGTAAAAGTAGGCGATATTTTTGTGGTGAAACCTGGTGAAAGCATAGCTGTGGATGGAAGAATTATAGAAGGAATAAGTGCAATAGATGAATCTGCATTAACAGGAGAATCCATACCAGTAGATAAAGGTGTAGGTGATTTAGTATCTGCTGCAACAATTAATCAATCAGGTTATTTAGTATGTGAAGCAACGCGTATTGGTAAGGATACAACTATCTCTCAAATCATCAATATGGTAAGTGATGCTGCTGCAACAAAGGCTCCAATTGCGCGCATTGCGGATAAGGTTTCTGGTATCTTTGTGCCAGCGGTAATTGGCTTAGCATTCATTGTGATTATTTGTTGGCTAATTGCAGGTAAGCCCTTATCTTTTGCCTTAGCTAGAGGGATTTCTGTACTTGTCATATCTTGCCCGTGTGCTCTTGGTTTAGCTACACCTGTTGCCATAATGGTAGGTAATGGAGTAGGCGCAAAACATGGCATATTATTTAAAACAAGCGAAGCTTTAGAAGAAGCTGGTAAGGCGCAAATTGTTGCTTTAGATAAAACAGGTACGATCACAAAAGGTAAGCCTGTAGTAACGGATATTCAACCTGTTCAAGGAACAAGTGAAAGCGTATTATTAAGCTATGCATATGCATTAGAAAAGAAATCCGAACATCCTTTAGCTAGAGCGATTGTTGCTTATGCAGAAGAAAGAAAAGCAGAACGATTTGAAACAGAAGAGTTTAGCGCAATTATAGGAAATGGATTAAAAGGAAAGATTGATGGTCATTGGATAGTAGGTGGCAAAGAAACTTTTATTTCTGACTTTGTTGAAATAGGTGAGGAAATAAAAGAAACTGTGCGTCTTCTTGCAAAGGAAGGAAAAACACCGCTTTATTTCGCAAAAGATAATGAATTCTTAGGCGTAATTGCCGTAGCGGATGTGATTAAAGAAGACTCTTCTATGGCCATTGAAGAATTGAAAAAACAAGGTATAGAAGTGGTAATGTTAACAGGTGATAATGAAATTACAGCACGCGCAATGGGAAAAAAAGCAGGTGTAAATCAAGTTATTGCTGAAGTATTGCCAAATGAAAAAGAAGCGATTATCCAAAAGCTACAAACATATGGAAAAGTAGTTATGGTAGGGGATGGCATAAATGACGCACCTGCTTTAACTAGAGCAGATATAGGTGTAGCGATTGGGGCAGGAACAGATGTGGCAATGGATAGCGCAGATGTGGTATTAATGAATTCCAAACTAAGTGATGTCAGTGCAATGGTACGTTTGTCACGTGCTACAGTAAAGAATATACATGAGAATTTATTCTGGGCATTCTTTTATAACCTAATTTGCATACCGCTAGCAGCAGGAGTATTAAAATATGAATTGAATCCAATGATTGCTGCAGCAGCGATGAGCCTATCTTCATTTACTGTTGTAATGAATGCTTTAAGGTTAAATATGTTCAATCCACTAGATGCTTCAAAAGATAAGGAAAACACAAAGCGAATTGTATTACCAAATATAGAAAGAGAAGGGAAAAAAGAAATGAAACAAACAATTTTAGTAGATGGAATGATGTGTGAACATTGTGAAATGACAGTGAAAAAGGCATTAGAAAAAATAGAAGGAATTATAGAAGCTAATGCTAGTCATACCAAAGGAGAAGTAGAAATCTCCTATGAAGGTGATTGGAAAGAAGAAGAAATCAAACAAGCTATTGAAGATAGAGATTATAACTATAAAGGAATAAAAGAATAATAAAAATGCTGTAACAATACTTGTAAAATAAAGTTATTGTTACAGCATTTTTGATTAGAAATCGCAAGTATCTGGATTAATATTTTCTAGACCATAATTACGCATATGATCTAGATAAAGTAAGTCTTCCTTCGATAATGTGAAGTCAAAGACTTTAGCACTATCTTTTAATTCTTCAAAATCTACACCTTGCGTTAAGATACAACAATCCTTTTCTAATAAATAGCGCATACAGATTTGTCTAGGCGTAACTTGATATTTTTCCGAAAATATCTTTAATTCTCTAGAATTGAGTATATCTTGATGGTGAGGTGGTAAGAAACCTATTGTTTGTATGCCATGTTTATTTGCACAATCTAAATTATCCACAAAAGGGAAACCAGGATAGATGCGCGCTTGATTAAACATAGGAGCGATTTCGGCATGTTCAAGTATATGTTCGATATGTCTTGCCTCAAAATTAGCTAAGCCTATGACTCTAGCTTTGCCATTTTTATAATTCTCTTCTAATGAACGCCATGTTTCTATACTGCTAGTTTCATAAGTATCACGATATTGTATAGGGTTAGGCCAATTGACTAAATACATATCCACATAATCTGTTCCTACATTATGTAAAGAATGCTTTAGGGCGGCATTAGCTTTATGGAAGGTATGATTTTCATTTCCTAATTTCATGGTTAAGAATAATTCATTACGTGGAATGGAAGAATCTTTTATTGCTTTACCAATGATGCATTCACTTTCATCATCACAGGGTAAATCAAGATGACGAAATCCGGCTTCTAGTGCTAATAAAACAGTGTCATACATGGTGTCTTTTATTTCTCTATCTATACGATAGCCTATTGTTGGTATACTAACCCCATTATGTAGGCGCGTTAAATGGTTTGTTAATGCGTTCATGTTTCCTCCTTATTTTCATTATATTCCTTTATTCAAAAACATGATGGAAAATGCCTATAAGAATTCTTTATCAAAAAGGCTTATGCTTAGGATGGTGAAGTAACTATGATATAATACATAGGCATGAAAAAGAAGTTTATAGATTTTTTATTGATTATTATTGGTACATTTATTCTAGCCTGTTCAGTAGAATATTTTATTTTGCCTTTTTCTATTCTTTCTGGAGGAGTAGCAGGTATCGCTGTTGCGATTGAACCTTTCTTCCATTGGAATGAAACTCTAGTAGCCAATATTTTGGTTATTTCTTTATTGCTGATAGGAAGAATATTCTTAGGAAAGCAATTTATGTATACTACATTATTATCTTCCTTAGCTTATCCTGTTTTTACTACCTTATTGTCTATGAATCCAATCGAAATGGATATTGATCCTATGCTAGCATCCTTATATGCAGGTTTATTAGGTGGAATTGGTATAGGTTTGGTAATGCGTACGGGAGCAAGTACTGGTGGTATGGATATACCTCCATTAGTATTACATAAATTAACAGGTGTTAAAGTATCTACACTAGTCATGATTACAGATGCCTTAACTGTATTAATAGGCATAATGTCGAGAGGCTTAAGCGCAGCTTTAATTGGTTTAATATCCGTCGCTTCTTCTGGTTATGGTATAGCACGTGTATTAGAATCTGGACAAGGTGGATCAGCAAAATCAGTACA